>JAAFHJ010000008.1 GCA_013298325.1 Myxococcales bacterium
CCCGCCAACACACTCGGTCGCAGGCCCAAGGCGCGAGCAGTGCCCGACATACACAGGCAATTCCGAGTACTCGGCGCCACCGCCCCGTGCCGCTCGCCGGTAACCCAGCGACGCAATCGGCGCCCCCTCCGGTGCTTCCACGCGAAAGCTCATCGCCGCCCCTTCGAGCAAAAGGTCTCGCGGAAGACTACGAAAATTCTATAAATCCGCCGCTCTTCTTTGCGACTTTGCTAGCGCATCTCCCCATGGAGACGGCACCATTGAAGTTCTACGTCTACAGCCGCGCGATGATCGAGGCGATCGCGCCCCACGAAGAACCGCATTTGATCATCTCGGTGACGAGTGGCCCGGCAGACCAAGCTCGGCTCCGTGCGGGGGCGTTGCGTCGTGGTGTCCTGCGATTGAGCTTTCTCGATGCCGATGCCCCCACTGCGGAGATGCCGGAGGAACAGCTTTTTTCCAACGAGCAGGCCGCGAAGGTCTGGTCGTTCGTCGCAAATCGGCCCGCCGATGTGACGCTCATCGTCGTCCACTGCGACGCGGGGGTCTCCCGATCGGCGGGGATTGCAGCGGCGCTCGCGAAGGTCTTCCTTGGCGATGACACCGAGTTTTTCGGAGGGCGCTACCGGCCGAACCGCCGCGTCTATCGGGCCGTTCTCGAAGCGGCGCTCGGACCGACGGTTTGAATTTGGCGACCGGGCGTCGGGCCCCGTGCCATTCGCCTTACGGCGACCTGTCGTCACATGCGCCGTCGGTTCTTTCGGGCTATAGCCGGCAGCGATGCACGCACTTCGTTCGCTCGGCCTTTTCCTCGTCGCCCCGCTTGCCGTCGCCGGATGGGTCGCTTGCGGAGGGACCGAGCCGCTAGATAGCCTTGAAGATACCAACGGTTCTGATGCGGCTGTCGACGGAAGCGCGACCGACGGCGGGGTCAAGGACGCAGGTCGGGACGGCGCCACAACCGATGGCGGCATCGCCGACGGCAGCACCGGCGATGCAGGCCCCATCGACGCCGGGCCGCCGAACCCCTACGCGGGCGGCACCCCGATCGCCGCTCCGGCGGACGCGTGGTCCTACATCCCGATGAACGACCTCATTTGCGGCAACGGATCGACGAGCGGGATCGGGTTCAACCCGTCGTCCAAGCCGAATGCTCCCGTACTTGTTTTCTTTATGGGGGGTGGTGCCTGCTGGAATGCGGCCACCTGTCTCGGCGGCGCCTCTTCGAACCTGACGGACAAGGTCGGCGAACCGGAAATCATGGCCGACATTCCGCGGATTGATTTGCTCTTCAATCGGAGCGCCGCGACGAACCCCTTCCGCGACGCCAATTTCGTCTTTGTCCCCTACTGTACTGCCGACATTCACGGCGGTGACTCGGTCAAGACCTACTCGCTCTTGACGAAGAAAATGACCGTCAACCACCATGGCGCGAAGAACAGCGAAGCGGTGGTGAAGCGCCTCTTGGCGACCTTCCCGACGACGCCGAAGGTCTACGTGACCGGCGCGAGCGGGGGCGGCTACGGCGCGATGATGAACATGCATCGGTTCCGGACGGCATGGCCGGGCGTCCGCATCGATATGCTTAATGATTCCGGCACTCCCATCCAGCCGAGCGGCTCCTTCTGGAGCGATATGCAGAGCGCCTGGAATCTTCAGCTCCCCCCCGGCTGCGCCGGCTGCGACGCCGATGTGTCGAAGATGTTCCCCTATCTGGCCTCGACCATGGGCAACGGGCGCCTCGCATTCACGAGCTTCACGCAGGACAAAACGATTCGCGCATTCACCGGGAATCTCATTCCCCAAGATTACGAGAATAAGCTCCTCGCACTAAAAGGCACGATGGCCGCCAATCAAAAGGCTTACATCGTCTCCGGGGATTCCCACGTGCTCCTTAAGCAGGACCCGCTCCCCGTCGCTTCGAGCGGCGTCACGCTCCCCACCTGGCTCAATCAATTCGCAAACGACGACCCGGCCTGGGCCCACCAAGGCCCGTGACGCGGGCGATTTTTCCTCGAACTTCTTGATGAAATCTGCGGAGGGCGACCAATAAGTTGCCCTTCTTCCCGGTCCCGCTATAGCCCCGCTACCCGATGCTTGCCCCCCTCCTTCGCCGCCTCGCCCCCGTGCTGCTCGCGACGCTCGCGGTGGCAACCCCCACGGTTGCGGCTGCGAAGCCGGAAAAAGTAGCCAAAGCGGCAAAAGCAGGGACCGCGAGCGCGCATCGTGTCGCCAAGACGGCCGCAAAGCCGTCCCTCGACCCGCAGCACCTCGACGTCCCCGGGACCGCCGGCGCCTACTTTGTGCCACCCCGCGGCAAGGGCCTTCGCCCGGTCATCATGTACCTGCACGGGCGTGGTGGAAACCCCGAAGAAGATTGTAAAAAGTGGGCGAAGGTCGCCAGCGCCTACGGATGGGTCGTCTGCCCGGCGGGGCCGGAAGATCGTGGCGGTGGCTCGCGGGGCTGGGCCAGCAGCCCGGACGCGGCCCAGAAGGTCATGGACGCCTCGATCGCGACCCTTCGCGGCAAGTACAAAGGGCGCGTGCAGACGCGGAACAACATCCTCGTCGGCTTCTCGGAAGGGGCGTTTATCGCTCAACAAGTCGGCCTGAAGGACCCGCAAAAGTGGTCGAAGTGGCTCATCCTCGCGGCGAGCGACAAGTACTGGCTCGGCACGAGCGACAAGGACCTCGCCGCCGCCCGCGCGAAGATTCGTCGCGTCTATTTGCTCACCGGCGAGAGCGATGGCGTCGTCGAGAACACCAAGAGCGTCGGGAAAATGCTGCAAAAAGCGCATGTTCCGGTGAAGGTCAATATCGTCAAGGGGATGGGCCACGAAGTCCCGTCCGACAAGATGATTGCAAACTACAAGAAGCCGCTCGCCTGGCTTTCGACGGGAAAGTGAAGCGGCGCTGCCCCCGGCGTCGTCGTTGAAGAACGCGGGCTAGCTTCGATGTGCTAGCGACGGCTCCCCATGACCGGAGAGCCCGCCTCGAACCCCACGTCTCAGGCGCCCCGTCGCCCGTTCGTCCTTGGAATCGCCGGCGGCTCGGGCTCGGGGAAGAGCACGATCGCCCGCGAAATTCTTGCTGAATTGCCGCCCGGTGCTGGCGTGCTCCTTGAGCAGGATCACTACTACCGGCCGCTCTCTCACATGGCGCCGGACGAGCGGGAGCGGGTGAATTTCGATCATCCGGCCTCCCTCGACCTCGAACTCCTCGCCCACCACGTCGACGAACTCGTCGCCGGTCGACCGATCGCGCGCCCGAGCTACGATTTTGCGACCCACGATCGCACCGCCCAGGGCATCCCGATGAAGCCGGCGCCGGTCATTATCGTCGAGGGGATCCTGGTCCTGGCCGACGAAGGGCTCCGGAAACGCTTTGAAGTTCGAGTGTTTGTCGATACCGACGCCGACATTCGTCTGATGCGCCGGATCCGTCGTGACCTCGAACACCGGGGGCGCACCTTCGCGCAGGTCCGCAAGCAGTATTACGAGACGGTTCGACCGATGCACCTCGCCTTTGTCGAGCCGTCGAAGCGCTTTGCCGACATCATCATTCCGGAAGGCGGCCAGAATGCTGTCGCCCTCGATTTCTTGACGAGTCACCTGCGATCGCGTCTTTGAGAAGAACCGCCCGCGACGCGGCGCGACGGCCCCGAAGGGACCGGACCTGTAGGCGGATGCCGCTGGAGACGAAGAAGCCATGGATCCGAAGATGATGCGCGCGGCCGATCGCCTGTTTCAGGCGAAGGCGCTCTCCCCGACCGAGTACCAGCGGGTGAACCTGGAGGTTCAGCGGACCGGGCAGCGCTCGGAAGAAATGCTCCTCGCGCTCGGCATCTTCGATGAGACCCAGCTTCTGCGGTCGCTTTCCAATGTGTATCGTACACGCTTTGTGTCGACGGAGCGCCTCTCCAAGGCCGATGTCCCCAAAGCGGCGATTGAGTGCGTTCCGCGCCAGCTCGCGGAGACGCGCCTCGCGTGCCCGGTGCTCTTTGACGCCGCGTCAGGGACGCTCGGCATTGCGACCCCCGACGGGGACGACACGCGCCTCGCCGAGGAGCTTCGCGCCGTCGCTGGCGTAAAGAGCGTGCTTCTTATCGTCGCGCGGCCCGCTGGGGTGAAGGCGGCCCTCGCCAAGCACTACGGAGGCGATCCGCGCGCCTTTGCCGGCCTTCTCGACGGGTCGATGGCTCCACCCCCGCCAGCCCCACCTCCCGCCTACGGCGCCGCTCCGGCAGCCTTCCTCGATCCGCCCGTGCGGCCGGCTGGGGCGGCACCGCAAGTGGTGAATGTCCCCAATGTCCTTGCAAATATTCCGGCGGCCGTCCTCGCGATGGACCCGTTTGGATCGACGCAAGTATCGCCGGGCGTCCCCAATTCCCCGGCGCCGAAGCCGGAGGCGATCGCCCCGCCGACGACAAAGCTTTCGCCGAACGCGCCCGAGCCACGCAAAACAACCAAGATTGAACACGCCGACATCGCGCGTGCCGGCGACGCCCCGCAAGCGACCGTTCGCGGCGCCGAGGTTCCCCAAGGCATCGACCCGACCACCATGGACGGCGATGGCGTCCTCGCGCTCGTGCAGGCGCTCGTGATGCCGATCGAAGAGCGCGTCGGCCCCTTCCGTGGACACGCGGCGCTCGTCGCGAAGATCTCGAAAATGCTCGGAGAAGACGCAGGCCTCCCGGCCACCGAGCGCTACGCACTCCTCCTGGCCGCGTGGCTCCATGACCTCGGTCGCTCGGAGCGTGGGCACCTCACGGCGCGGAGCGTGAGCCGCTCGGAAACGCACGCGCGCGCTGCTCTCGAAGTCGTCGATGCGCCGCTCAAGCTCCTCGCCGACGTTCCGCTCCCGGAAATGACCCGCCGGACGATTCGCCACGTGTGGGAGCGTGTCGACGGCGAAGGAATTCCCGACGGCCTCCGCGGCTCCGCGCTTCCCCGGACGGCGCGGATCGTTGCACTCGCCGATGTGATCGCCGATCTTATGGAAAATCCTGCGAATGAAGTCGGTCGCCGCCTCAATGCGCAGGAAGCGATCGATCGCATTGAGGCGACGAAGGGGACCGTATTCGACAGCGCGCTCTTTGACCTCGCGCGGGCGCTGGTGACGAGCGGCCGTCTCCAGTAGGCTGCCGCCATGAATCGTCTCCTTTCGCTCCTGCTCCTTGGAACCGCTCTTTCTGGCGTCGCCTGCGGCGCGAAGAAGCCGGCGTCGAGCCCCGACGAGACCGACTCGCCAACCGGCGTGCCGGCGGAAAAGTGGGATACCTCCTCGCAGACCGCCGAAGCGGCGAAGGAACCGGCGAAGACCGGAACCGGCGCACCGAAGGTGAATGAGACGGCTTCAAAGAAGGATAATGAGTACGACAAAGAAGCGACGAACGTCGTTCTCAATCGTGCGACTCGCCAGGTCAAAGACAATTGCGGATTCGCGACTGACGATACCGGCAAGGCGACCGGACCGTGGGGCAAGCTCGACCTCAAGTTGCTCCTCGGCGCGAACGGTCATATGCGAACGGTAACTGTTCCGGACCCTTACGCGGGAAAGCCGGTTGGGCGCTGCGTCGAGAAGGCCTTCGCGAACTTGATCTTCCCGCCCTGGTCCGGCGAAGACACCGAAGTCACCTGGCCGGCAGAGGTCGTGAAGCCGGAGCCGAAGGTCGAGCCGAAACCGGCAAAGAAGTAGGCGTGCCCCGGGGCGGCTAGTCGCTTGAGCATTGGGCGGTTGCCGTCCCCTCGACGACCAGCTCAAACGTCTCCTCGACGACGAACGTCCCAGGATCGCTGCTCTTGGTCCGTTGCTCGCCCGCAAGCACTCGGTAGCCTTCGCGATCCTCCTGAAAAGACACGTGGGCGTGCGCACGAACGACGCCGATGGCGGCGACCGGGAAATGGTCGCCAGCCTTTCGCAGGTAGAGAATGATCGGGCTTGGGCATTTGAAGCCCTTGAGGCGACGCGGGGAAACATGGCGCCCGCTCAGGCGCCCTACGCGCACTTCCGCGGGGCTCGCCCGAAGCGACTGGCGGGCGACCCAACCGCGCCAAAAACCCTCTTTCCGGTACACCACCTCGGTCCTTGCCCCAGAACTTCCGTACGTGGCGACGCGCACTCCCTTCGGAAGCATCGCGACGGCCGGGCCCGTTACCGTCGCGGAAAGACCTGTATCTTCGATAAGTTCGGACCAGGTTGCCGGCACCGGCGGTCGTGGACGTTCGGGGAATTCGTGCATGGTGAGCCCGACAGCATCGCAGCGGGGCGTGAGCGTCGGGCGAGGACCGATGAAGCTCGGTCCGGCGATCGTCGGCGCGGCAACCCGGAATGTCGGCTTGGTCTCCCAGGAGAGGGCCACGTCCGAGAAGGGATCGTACACGTCGGCAAAACCGAGCGGCTCCTGGGCATGCAGCGGCACGCCGTCATCCGGCATTCCGGCGTCGAGGTCCCAGCCAAAGATCGAAAATACAATTGAGGAAAGGCGGCCCCCTTCCCCCAGCGTCAGTGTGATTGGCGAAGTCGTCGTTGCGACCGCGAAGCGCTCACCTCGGTAGGCGAGGTGAAGCTCGTCCCCCGTCGTCCCGACGAACCGGCAGCCGCTCGCAGCGACATGTGCGGAGGGGATCCCCGCATACGGCGGATCCTCGCGAACGGCGGCAGGCGCGACGTCGACCTGCAACGGCGCGCGTTCTGGTCGCATCGGTGGCGGCGACGGGGCTCGCTCTCGGCAACTCGTGCCAATTAGATTTAACAAAAACAGTATTTTGAGAGGTGACCGGTGCGCGCTCATCGGTTCTCAGAGATCGCGCAACGCGGTGGCGCGGGCGAGGCGTGCGCCGTTCTTGAGGCGGGAAATTCGTTGCGCCGGGTAGATGCTCCGGGAACCGGTCAGCAAGAACGCGACGACGCAGACGACGAAGGCGTGGGGGAGGATCGAACCGCCGAGCAGTTCGACCGCCATCACCGTCAGCGCAATTGGGCTGTTCGAGGCGGCCGCAAAGACGGCGGCAAGGCCGACCCCCGCCGCGAGCTCGGTCGGAACGCCCAACAGCGGCGCGCAGAGGTTGCCCAGCGCGGCGCCGACGTAAAACAGCGGAGTGACCTCACCCCCTTGGAACCCAGCCCCGAGCGTCACCGCCGTCGCCACGAGTTTGGCGATAAAGGTGTAGGATGCAAGATTTGGGTCGTGGAAGGCGCGGAGGATCGTCGGTACGCCTAACCCAAGAAATTCGCTCGTTCCGGTCAGCTTCCAGAGGACGACAATCGCCACGCCGCCGGCCGCCATTCGGAGCGGCAAGCGCGGGAGGAGGCGCGCCGCCTGCTTCTTGATGAGGTGGAGGAGCTCGATGAACGCGACCGTCGTCAGCGCGACAAGTCCGGCAAAAAGAACCCATTTCCCGAGTAAAATCGGAGTTATCGGCACGGTCGCCACCTGCGGGTAGCTGCTGTGGGTGATGCCGAGGGCGCGGGTCGTGAAATCGCCGACGTAGGCGGCGAGGAGAGTTGCGGCGACGGCTGCGTAGTTCGGACGGCCGATCACCACGAATTCCATCGCGAAAATGGCGCCCGCGAGCGGCGTTCCGAAGACCGAACCAAAGCCGCCCGCGACCCCCGCGCTCAGGAGCGCATGGCGTAACTGCGCCTGCTTGGGGACGCGGCTCGCGACGGCATCGGCGAGGGCGCCCCCCATCTGCACGGCGGTCCCCTCGCGGCCGGCGCTCCCCCCAAAAAGATGTGTCAAGACCGTCGCCACGAGGACCATCGGCGCAAGACGTAGCGGGATCGGTGCCGGTTGCTCGGCGCTGCCCCGTTCACGGCTTGTCGCGAAGAGCGCGTCGATCACCAGGTTATTTCCTGGCAGGATTGACGTTCCGTAGCGCTCGTAGATGGCGCCGATCGCCAGGCCAGCGACGGGAAGGGTGTAGATGATCCCTTCGTGGCCCTCGCGAAACGCGGTCGCGCGGTCGAGGAGCGCCAAAAAGAGCGCGGAGGCGGCCCCACAGAGCGCGCCGACGACCGCCGCCAATGGGAGCGCGGTCAGCGGCGACAGGCGAGGGGACGCGGCCATGAATTGCGGTTGTACCGTGCTCTAGGCCTTCGCTCTTCGAATTTGTCGCCCGCGGTGCTCAGAGGTCGTCGATGAAATAATCTTTCAACTTGTACAAGAGAGCGCGATGACTGATTTCCAACAGCTCCGCCGCGCGCGTTCGATTCCCCTTGGTCTTCACAAGGGCCCGCCGAATGAGAATTTGCTCGACGGCAGCGACCGTCTTCTTGATGGACAGCTCCCCGGAGGCGAGCTGCACCTGCACCGGATCGAGCGCTTGGCGGAGCCTTTCTGGGAGGTCATGGAGCTCAATACAATCGCCTTCAGCGAGGACCATCGCCCGTTCAATCGTATTTTCGAGCTCGCGGACGTTCCCCGGCCAGCCGTACTCGAGCAGCAGGCGTTGCGCCTCGGACGAGAGCCCACGGAGCTTCGTACCGAGGCGCTCATTGTTTCGGGCGAGGAAGTGGTCGACGAGCACCGGGATGTCCTCGCGGCGGTCCCGAAGGGGCGGGATCGGCAGCGAAAGCACGTGAATTCGGTAGAAGAGATCTTCCCGAAAGCGGCCCGCCTTTGCGTCCGCGGCGAGGTCGCGATGGGTCGCAGCGATCACACGGACGTCGACCTTGATGTCCTTGCTATCGCCGAGGCGACGAATCGTCTCTTCCTGCAGGACACGGAGGAGCTTTACCTGCAGAAGGAGCGGAAGTTCTCCAATTTCATCAAGGAAAAGTGTTCCGCCTGAGGCCTCTTCAAAGAGACCACGCCGATCAGAACTGGCATCGGTAAATGCCCCTTTCTTGTGGCCAAAGAGCTCGCTTTCGAGGAGATTTTCTGGGATTGCTCCACAGTTAATAGCAACAAAAGGTTTGTGTTTTCGAGGGCTACGGTCGTGAATGGCTCGCGCGACGAGCTCCTTTCCGACGCCACTTTCCCCGTTCACGAGCACGGTGGTCTTGAAATCGGCGACTTTGGCGATCGTCCGAAAGACCTCCTTCATCGGTGCGCTCTTCGCGAGGATCGACTGAAAGGTATGTTCGCTCTCCACCTGGGCCCGGAGCTTGCGATTTTCGCGACGAAGCGACTCGCGTTCCTCGGCCTTCTTGAGGACGAGGAGCATTTCATCCTGTTTGAACGGCTTCTGGATGTAGTCGTAGGCCCCCGCCTTCATCGCCTCGAGAGCGAGATCGACGCTGCCGTAAGCGCTCATCACGATGACCGTCGCCCGGTGCCCCTTCGCTTGAAGGGTGCCGAGGAGGTCGAGACCGCCCACCTTCGGCATGCGCACGTCGGTCAGGACGACGTCGGGGTCGAACCGATCGAGCTGGGCGATCGCCTGCTCGCCATCTTCCGCGGTCTCGACCTCGTAGCCGTTCTTCCGGAGGAGCGTCCGGAGCACGAGGCGAATGTTCTCTTCATCGTCGACGACCAAAATACGGCGCACGGGACCTCGCAAATCTTTGCGTAGACCCTATCCGCTTTTCCAGAACCTGCACAGAAACGTTGCAGTTCACTCCGCATACTTTTCCATGTGCCGCTTCTTCGCGCGCGCGATAGCGTCGCCGCGTGCATTTCGGAATTGATCGCCTCCCGACGGAAACGAAACTCGTGGCGCGCCTCCGCGAAGGGCGCTTCGGCCTCCTCGCGCACCCGGCGTCGGTCGACGGACGCTTCCGCCACCTCCGCCACCTCCTCCACGGCCTCGGCGCTTCACCCGCGATCGTGTTTGGCCCCGAGCACGGCTATGGCGGCGAGGCGCAGGACATGATCGGCGTCGACGACTCGCGGGACGCGTATGGCACGCGGGTCGTGAGTCTCTATGGCGAGAATTTTTCAGCACTTACGCCAAGCGCGAACGACCTTGACGGCCTCGACCTCGTCCTGTGCGACCTCCAAGACGTCGGCGCCCGCTATTACACGTTCGTCTGGACGGCGCTCCTCATGCTTCGCGCCTGCGCCGCCCGAGGGATCCCCCTGGTGGTCCTCGATCGCCCCAACCCGCTCGGTGGTGTCTTGCGCGAAGGGGCGTTTCCAATTTCGGAACGATTTCATTCATTTGTCGGTCTCGAGCCGCTCCCTGTACGCCACGGATTCACCCTCGGTGAGATCCTCAAGATCCGCGCCCACGAAGAGAGAATCGACCCCGCACTCCTCGAGATTGTCGCCGTCGACGGCTGGGACCGCGAAAAGAGCGCCTACGGCGATGCAACGCTCCGCGGACGCTGGGTCCTCCCGTCACCAAACATGCCGACGCCGGAAACGGCGCTCGTCTACCCCGGAGGCTGCCTCCTCGAAGGGACCAACCTCTCCGACGGCCGCGGCTGCACGCGCCCTTTTGAGATCACTGGCGCCCCCTGGCTCGACGGGGAAGCGCTCGCAAAAGCGCTTTCGGAATCAGGACTTCCAGGCTTTTTTGCTCGCCCGATGGTCTTTCAACCGACCTTCCACAAGCACGCCGGGCTTCTCTGCGGCGGCATACAAATCCACGTGACCGACCCGGTCCACTTTCGCCCCTACGCGACCTACCTCGCGCTCATCGCCTACGCGGCCCAAGCGCATCCTGCGTCGTTCCGCTTTCGTACAGAACGCTACGAATTTGTGGACGATATTCCCGCATTCGATCTGCTCACCGGAACCGACAAGGCGCGCGCCGCCATTCTCGCTGGTGAGACGCCGCGCGAAATCGCCGACCATTTTTCGCAAATTTCGCCGGCAAGTGCCGCTCGCCTCGGCAGCTGGCTCGACGTCGTCGGCGCGTGATCGGATCGCGATTTCTGCACATCCATGTTGCGCGGCGCCGAAATTCGGCAGGGAAACGGCAATAACTTCGTAGTTTTCGCGAATATCCTCGCAGCGGCGCGTTTTTTTCGCGGAAAGACTTGCCTCCCGGGCCGCCTTGCCATAGGGTCAGGATCAGTTCACGGGAAACCGGTGAACGCTCCTCAAGAGCTCGTGCGCCTCCCTCCCCCCCCAACCGCGCGAGCTCGCCGTGCCCGAAGGCCTCTGGTCTTTGGGCACGGTTCTTTTGTGCGCCCGAATTTCGAAGCGTCGGTCCGGCCGGTGAAAACAGCGCGCGCCCCTTCGATGGGGGCGTCCCGCCGGTACCGCCCCGCGGTGCTGGAAACAACAGCGCCGCGAGGCCCTTTGACAGAGCGCTACTTTTCGAGTTCTTCGGCGAGGTAACCGAGGATGATCTCGTCGAGGCTCTTGTCGCGAAGGATCGCTTCCGACGCCTTTGACACCGCGCGCTTCGCGCCCCGAAAAATCTCCGCCGGCCGTGCCGGAGACGGACGCGGAGGCGTCGACTTCGTCCGCGGTCCTGGGCGAGTGCTCGCGCGCTTATTTTCCTCTTTGTTGGCCCGCGGCGGCTCGCTCGGCGGGACGAGGCTCCGGTAGCGGGCACTCTGCGGAAGTTCCTTCGAAAATGCCGTCTTGGGCGGCGGCGGAAGGTCGCCGAGGGCTAGCTCGTTGCGGCCGAGAGCGGGCGGCAAATTGGGCGACGAAGATCTGCGCGTCGAGGGGGCATTCTCCGCCGCGGCTGCCGAGGCCATCAATGGCGGAAGCACTGGCGAAGACGGAGGGTCTTCCAGGGGGAACGCATGACCCGGTTTCGGCTCCGGTGCCGCTTCTGCGGAGACAACAGGCTTGAGCTGCGTCGGCACCGCTTCCGACATCGGAATACCCGACATCGGGGGCGCCTCTTCGAGGGTGATCGCTGGGATCACCAGCTTCGGGCGGGCCTCGGGGGCGACGCCGATGATCGTTGCTCCTTCGCGCGACGACGGAGGTGGCGTCGGCACGCGAGGCGCTTCGCTCGTCCGCTTCGTGCCAGGCATCACGCTCGCCACCGGCTCGGCCGGCGGCCGTTCCTCCGCGTCCGGCGCCTCTACAGCCTCCGGCGCTTTCGCAATCGGCTTGCCTTCAATCGCATCATCAAAGGTACCATCTCGCAAAGCGATAAATATCGCCTTGTGCTGTTCCTTCATGATTTTGCGAACAATATCAGCTACATCACTTGCTTCAACGTGCTCAGCATAGCTCTTTTTAACCGATTTTAGGATGCGCCCGCCATCCATAAAAAGGTGCGTAATGACGTGCGGCTTCGCCAGCCCGCTGTCTTCCGTTTGAATATGGAAGACGCGACCTTTGTGCCGAACGTTGTTGTTGTAGCCGACGAGCGGCGACGGCGCCTTGGCCATGAAACCTTTCGGGATTTCGGAAGCGGGTCCCTCCGAAAATCAGGAGCGTGGCTACGAGAGACCGCGAGCGCAGCCTCTCAAGCGAGGAGATGCGTCACCGCGACGCGAAAGCGTATCACGCAGTTGCGTTCGTCGACCACCGTCGCACGCATCGCGACCGACTCCGGTGGGCGCTTGTGTGTGTGCGGTCTGGCTGTTAGCGCACCACGTCGGCGCTCTGTTCGAACTCCCTCGACGCGCCATCCCCTCCTCGCTTGGAATTCGTCTACGGCGTCCTGCTGGTAAGCATCCTCATATTCATCCACGAATTCGGGCATTTCGTATTTGCGAAGCTCTTCGGGGTGAAGGTGCTCACCTTTTCCATCGGCTTCGGGCCGAAGCTTTTGCGCGTTCGCGGCAAAGAGACCTCCTACTGCCTCGGGATCCTGCCATTTGGCGGCTTCGTGAAAATGCTCGAAGAGGCGCGCGGGAAGGAGACGATTCTCCCCGAGGATCGCCACCGCACCTTCGAGGCGCAGGCGGTCTGGAAGCGGATTCTCATCGTTCTCGCCGGTCCGGCGATGAACTTGCTCTTCCCGATCCTCCTCTACACCACCGTCTACCTGGAGGACCGGGAGCTCTCACCGCCGGTCGTCGGCGCCGTTGAACCGGGGATGCCCGCCGACGGCAAGCTGCTCCCCGGGGATGTGATCACGGCCGTCGATGGGGTCGCCATCGATACGAGCGTCGCCCTCCAAGAGGCGATCGCGCACAAGGCGGGCAAGAGCGTAAAAATTACGGTAAATCGGGATGATAAGCCGCTTGATGTCTTCCTTGTGCCGAAGGACGAGTCGGTCGTTCTTGAGCCGAGGGACCTTGACCTCGTCGAGCACGTGGCGCGAATAGGTGTATCCCACAAGTTTGTTGCGCCAGTCATCGGCGTGCCGGCAACCGATTCCCCCGCCTACCGGGCCGGTCTGCGGACCTTCGATCGCGTCACCGCCGTCAATGGCCGCAAACTCGAACGTTTCGTCGACCTGATCACGCTCCTTTCGGCGAACCGCGGCGACACCATCCAGGTGACCTACCTGCGGCCTCGCGGCGCCCCCGAGGCGTTGGGCGGCGTCTCAGACATTGCGGTGTTTGATCCGGGGGTCGTCACCCTCACGCCCTTGCCGAAAGACCCAGAAGCGAAGGAAATTGACCATGTTGCGCGGGAGCGCGACGTCCTTCTCCGCGAAGGGATCGAGGGGGCAGAGATGTATGCCGCACTCGTCCCCGAAGGCTCCTCCGAGTGGCAAGCGGGCCTTCGCCCCGGCGACCGCCTACGGACCCTCGACGGACAGGCGGTTGATCGCTGGAAAAGCGTTCAATTTGCTCTAAAAACCCACCCCGAAGACCGCCACGAACTTGGCTGGACCCGCGACGGCGAAGCGCTCTCGGGGACATTCACCATGCGGAAAGAGACCTGGCACGACGAAGCCGGGATCCGTCGGGACCGCTATGTCTTCCGGACGACGAACTGGCAGTCCTTCGCCATTGAAAAATTCGTCAAGAATCCCGGGCGTATCGCCTACGCGCTAACGCGAGGCCTTCGGGAAACGGGGCGAGTCGTCCAGTTTATCGTCGTCGGCTTTCTGAGAATTTTGCAGGGAAAAGTCAGCATTGCGACCGTGAGCGGTCCCATTGCGATGTTTGACGTCGCCGGTGAAGCCGGTATCCGCGGGACGACCTATTTCCTTTGGGCGATGGCACTCGTCTCGGTGAATCTCGGCCTCGTGAACCTACTGCCGGTACCGGTCCTCGATGGAGGACACCTCCTCTTCTTCCTCTGGGAGGGGATCTCCCGCCGCCCGCTTTCGCGCCGCGCGCGCGAAATTGCCAGTCTTCTCGGGATGATTCTCTTGATCGGCCTTGCTGTCCTCTCGATCAAGAACGACGTCGCCCGCCGTTGGGATGCCGTCGGCAGCACCTTCCGCGAGACGATGGATCACAAGCTCAAATAGGAATTCTTCAGTAGCCGTCGTGCCCTTCGGCGGCGTGCGCCTTGCCTCGATGAATCCGGAAGAGCATCGCAAACCAGAACATGGCGAGCGGGATGCCAACCAGAAAGACCGGCGCAATGGCTGCGAGGCTTTCCGGCGGCGCCGCCATCGAGAGATCCAGATTGGGACCTTCGCCGGTGCTCCGTAGAAAGACGGGGAAGAGGCCGGCGGCGATACCGGCAAGTGAGGCTCCTAGGAACACGTTCGAGGCGAGAAACTTTCCGAGAGGAGAGCCCGCTTTCCGGAACAACACGCCGAGGCCTGCCGCCGCAAACAGCGGAAAGAGTACGATCCAGGGGCGCGACCAGAAGGCCTGTTGGAGTGCCGGCTGGACGATGAAGGTCGCCCCGAAAAGCGCGATCGCGCCCACAACGACGACTGGCAGGAGAAGCGTAGCGAGGCGAGCCGAGCGGGTCGCGACCGCCCCTTCCGTCTTCCAAACGAGGAAGTGTGCCCCGTGGTGGGCGAGCGCGGCCACCGTGAAGAGACCGACAGAAATCGTGTAAATATCGAGGGTTCCCGACTGGGGACCCGGCCAGAACGTCCCAAAGAGAGGGAGGGCAAACCAGCCGTCGGCATCGAGGGGGACGCCGCGGATGATGTTTCCAAGGGCCGCCCCAAGAACGAGCGCGATCCCCGTCGACGCGAGGACAAAGAGACTATCGAGGAAACTCTTGAAGAGCGGTTCGTCACCGTGGTGACGAAGTTCAATAGAAATGCCTCGGAGGATCAATCCCCATACAAGAAGAAAAATAGCGAGGTAGAAGCCGGAGAGTCCCGCCGCGAGGACGGCGGGATAAAAGGCAAACAGGACGCCGCCCGCCGCGAGGAGCCATACTTCATTGGCGTCCCAATAGGGGCCGATGGCGGCGAGGACGGTGCGTCGCTCGCGCTCGTCACGGGCGACGATGCGATGGAGCATGCCGGCACCGAGGTCGAAGCCGTCGAGGAGCGCAAAGGCAGCCAAAAAGCTGACCGCGAGGAAAAATCCGAGTTCACGCATGGGGCACCTCCGGCGCGATTGTCTCCGCCCCGCGAGATGCAGCGGGGCCCACCGGACCGTGGTTGATCATCTTGAAGAGCAGGTAAAGGAACGCGAGCCCGAGCACGAAGTAGAGTCCGCAGAACCCGAGCAGCGTAAAGAGCGTCGAACCTGCATGGACTTTAGGGCTCGCCCCATCGGCCGTTCGAAAGAGCCCGTACACAATCCACGGTTGTCGCCCGAGTTCGGCGGTCATCCACCCAGCGGTTGTCGCAATGTAGGGGGCCGGGAAGGCAAGGAGGTGGGCCCAGAGTATGCTCGTCGTCTGAAAGAGCCGCTTGCGCCACAAAAGAAGGTTTGTGAGGGCAAAGAGCCCGATCTGAAGCGTTCCGATTCCTGCCATCAAGTGAAACGCGTAGTAGAGCGCTTCGATGTTTGTGGGCCTTTCATTTTCTGGAAAAGCATCAAGGCCAGGGACATCGGCGTGAAAGGTCCCATAGGCGAGAAACGAGAGGGCACCCGGAAGGACAATCGGATTATCGAGCCGTTTTTCCTTTACGTTGGGCTGACCAATCAATGCCAATGGAGCTGCCGCACCGCTCTCGAAGCGCCCTTCCATTGCCGCCAGTGTGGCCGGTTGGTGCTTGGCGACCATCTTCGCGTGGAGGTCGCCGGTCGGGAAAGCGACGAGGATCGACGCGATGAGGCCGACGTGCGCCGCCAGCGCCAGGGAGCGCTCGGCATGGGGCCGCGCCCGCGAATCCTCGGGCGCTGTTGAGGCGCGCAGCAGCCAGAGCGCGGAGATCGCTGCGACAACGAAGCTCGCCGTGACGACGCTCGCCACCATGGTGTGTGCGTACTGCACCAATCCCCAGGGATTGAAGAGGAACGTCGGGAAGCTCGCCATGCGTAGGCGGCCGTTCGCGGCGAACGCGTGCCCCACCGGGTGCTGGAGGAAGGCATTCGTCGTCACAATGAAATACCCGGAGAGCCAGGAACCGACGAACAATGCACAGGACGCCGCGAAGTGCATCCGCTTGGAGAGGCGCTTTTCGCCGAAAACAAGCAGACCGAGAAAGGCGCTCTCCAGCATGAACGCGAAGAGGCCCTCCATCGCGAGCGTCTGCCCGACGACGCCGCCCGACCACCGCGCGAAGGCACCCCAGTTCGCAGCGAGCTGAAATTCCATTGGAATTCCGGTCACGACTCCGAGCGCGAAATTGAGTCCGAAGACCTTTGTCCAGAAGCGAGCCGTCTCCCGATCGATGGCATCCTCGCTCCGATGGGCCCGTCGCCACAGGATCACAAGGAGGAGCGCAAGGCCCATTGTGAGTTGAGGAAATAGGTAATGAAAGACGATCGTAAATGCGAATTGGATGCGGTGCCAAAATAGGGGATCGCTCATCACAGGCCTCAGCCGCGACCTTTTGGGGGATCGGAGCAAGGGAAACAAGGGGCCTGGCGCGGTCTCGCGAGATGGCGCGCCTGACGGAACGCACAACATTCGCGCGTTCGCGGGTGGCACCTCTCGAGCGAATGTGCTTTCGAACCGGCTGACGACCTGCCCGACCCGCAACTGGTCCGGCGCTCGACGCGGAACTGTGGCATCGTGCCCCGTGCTCGCGGTGGTCTCTCCGCAGCCCCCGGAACTTCATGAAACTCTGGACCCCCTTCCTCGTCGCCCTCCCGATTGCCCTCGTCTATGCCTGCTCGGGCAGCGACACCCCGGACACCGACTCGGGGACTCCCGACGCCACGGAGGTCGACGCGACCAAGCCGGCCGACGCCGGTCGCGACCGTGAGCAAGCCGACGTGAAGGACCCCGATCAAGCGGAAGTTCCCGTTGTTTCTTCGATTACGCCGACGAAGGCGCTCGTCGGCAGCCAGGCGGTCGACGTGGTCGTCATCGGTCGGAACTTCGTTCCGCGGACGATTCTCCAGCTCGAAGGGGCGCCGCTCGTTACCCGCTTCCAGAGCACGACGCAGCTCTCCGCGACGATTCCTGCATCGGCCTTTGCAAAGACGGGGACGCTCCACATCTCGGCAGGCACCAGCCCTCCGGGTGGAGGAGCCAGCAACGAACTCACCGTTGCGGTGGAAAATCCGGCCCCTTCGCTGACTGCCATTACGGTCCCATCGCCGCCTTCGGTGCTCGTCGGGGCCAACGATACGCCCATTGAAGTGCAAGGGGCGAACTTCGTCGACGGCTCCATTCTCTCGTTTGCCGGTACCGATCTGCCGACGACGTTTTCCTCGGCCTCCAAGCTCACCGCGGTCGTCCCGAAGGCGAAACTCGCGAATTCTGGGACATTTCCGGTGACCGTACGGACGCCGGCACCGGGTGGAGGGACGAGTTCTTCGATCTCCTTCACGGTGGCGAATCCGCAAGTCTCCATCACCTCCGTCACGCCGACGTCGATGAAGCTCGGGGATCCTCAAACCCAGATCTTGGTCAAAGGATCGGGCTTTGTTTCCCAGAGTGCGGTCTCCCTCAATGGAACGCCCATCGTAACGACGTTCGTCGACGGCACGACGCTCACGGCGCTCGTCCCCGTCCAGGCCCAGGCGGGTCAATTCCCCATCGTGGTTCAGAATCCCGCCCCCGGGGCGAGCGTCAGCCAGGCGAAGCTCTTCACGGTCGAGTATCCGGTTCCGACGGTTGCCACCGTCTCGCCGGACAACGCCGTCGCTGGCGGAGCCGCCGTCGCGATCACCGTGACGGGAGCTAAATTTTACGCAAATTCGCAGATTTCCATCGACGGGAATGCACTGCCGACGACCTTCGTCGACGCCACCACCCTCCGCGCGACGATTCCGTCGGCGTCGCTGAACGGCGCAAAGACGATCGCCGTCCGCGTGGTGAATCCGGCCCCCGGCGGCGGCGCATCGACGGCGCTGAACTTCGTTGTTGGGAACGCAGTGCCGACGATTGCGTCGTTGAATCCGTCTGGCGTCACGATCGGGCAGAAGACGACGGTCACCGTGAACGGGGACAAGTTCGTCGCTGGCGCCCAGGTGCTCCTGAACAATGTTCCGCAGACGACAACGGTGCTTTCCGCCCAGCAGGTGTCGTTCTCGATTACCTGGCCGACGCGCGGCGCCGTCCCCGTCGCCGTCCAGAATCCTGCGCCTGGCGGTGGCCTTTCCAACACCCTCAACCTGGGCGTCGGCTGTGACACCTCCGGTGTGGAAGTTGTGCTGAATGGTTACGACCCGATTTCGGTCAATACCAACTTTGATCAGCAGGGGCGCAAGGCGAGCTTCGACGGCAATATGCCTCAAAAATGCGACGCCACCGCCAATGCGGTCGTGCCGACGATCAATGGCAACTTCACCCAGCCCGTTCGCGCGGTTGTTGTCCAGAACGTGACCGGTTCCTTCATGGATCTCACGACCTGGGCCGTCTGCGCGGGCGTGAAGGACGACGCGTATCTCGCCGTCTACCGCCGCGCGACGGTTCCGACCGCCTACGCCGACCGGCGTGCCTGTGAGGGGTACGTTTCGGAGGGGTACGACCTCAACGCCGGCTCGGCCTCGTACCAGTCGCCAGAGCGGGGCCCCGCGCTCTTCTGCCCCGGTTTTACCAAGGCGAACGGCGGGCAGGTTCGTCTCGATGTCTGTGAAAAGGCTGTGATTTATCTCCAAGCCTTCGAATACCAAGGGGCGAACGGCTTCACCGTTCCCGCCACGTTGAAGATCAAGGGTGAACAGGTTCCATGAGTGACTCCTCTCGCGCGGCAGGCTCCGCCCCTCTTTCCGGCGGAGCGCCGCGGCGTGGCGCCCCCACCGCACGCAGCGTGGCGGCTCAAGTCCTCCAGCGCGCCTTTCGGGACGGAGCCTTTGCAGCCGCCGCCCTCGATGCCGCCTTGGAACGGGAGCTCGCCTTCGACAGCCGCGATCGCGGTCTTGCGACCGAGCTCGTGTACGGCGTGCTTCGTACCCGTCCGCTCCTCGAAGCACGCCTCTCTCGCCACCTCGCGAAGCCCTTCGATGCGCTCCCCGATGATGCCGCGGCTCACCTGCTGATCGCCGGCTACCAGATCCTTTTTCTCGACCGAATTCCGGCATTTGCGGCTGTGAATGAGGCGGTCGACCTCGTGAGCGCCCGCTACGGCAAGAAGGGGCTCGCGGGGGTCACAAATGCGGTGCTCCGTCGACTTGCCGACGAGGGGCGCCTCGATGAGGCGGCTCGGCGGACGGCGGTGGCGGCGAGCTTCCCGGCGTGGCTCGTTTCGAGCCTGACGGCTTCCCTTGGGGCCGAGGCGGGGCAGGCTTTCTTGGCGTCGACGCTCGACGTCCCGCCGGCCGGCCTTCGCGTGCTCGTCGGTCATGATCGCGCCACGGTCGCAAAGGACCTCGCGGAGGCGCTGCCGACCGCAAATGTGCGCCTCGCGCCGCACGCGCGGCAAGGAATCCTGATTGATCATGCGGGGGATCCGGCTCGGATTCCCGGGTTTTCGACGACATTTACCGTGCAAGAAGAAGGGTCCCAGCTCGTCGCGCTCGCCGTCGGCGCCAAACCGGGCGAAAAGATCCTCGACGCCTGCGCCGGGCGTGGCCACAAAACCGCCGTCCTGCTCGATGCGGTAGGGCCTTCGGGCGCCGTCTATGCCTCCGATGTTCATCCGAAAAAGCTTGAACGCCTTGCGCGGACGGTCCTTGCAGAATGCAAGCTTCCCGTCGCCGGCACCTTCGCCGTCGACCTCGCCGTCGGTCCCGGGACGATCCCCGGCGACCTAGATGCCGTCCTCGTCGACGCCCCTTGCTCCGGCGTCGGCACGCTTCGCCGGCGCCCCGATCTCCTGCTCCGCCGCGACGCCGCCCGTCTCGACGAGCTGGCCGCCCTCCAGCGGAAAATCCTCGCGACGGCAGCGACCCGCGTCCGTTCCGGCGGCCGCCTGATCTTTGCGGTTTGTTCGGTTCTGCGCGACGAAGCGGAGGCGGTTCTGGAAGACTTCCTCGCCTCGGAAGTTGGTGCAAGCTACATGCAAGCCCCCTTTCCCGATCCCGCGATCGACGCGCTCGCCGCCGGCGCCCCGACGCTTCGCTTGTTGCCGACCGTCCATGGGACCGACGGCTATTTCGTCGCTTCCCTGCTTCGTCGCTGAAGCGCAACATTTTCGCGTCTCGCTTCGGCGGCGCGTGGATATTGCAACGCACAAATCTTGAGACTAGGTTCGCGCCGGTTCCGCCGCGTCGGTACGCGGCACTTCCCGAGATTTGGTGTGGGGCGAAGCGCGCCCTGAAGGATGAGAGCGAGATGGCCATCGACGTCACGTTGCCCCAGCTCGGCGAGAGCGTGTTCGAGGGGACGATCACCAAGATCCTCGTCAAGGTCGGGGATGTGGTGAAGAAGGACCAGGCCCTCCTGGAAGTCGCGACCGACAAGGCCGATAGCGAGCTTCCGTCGCCGGTAGCCGGGCGTGTCCTCGAAATTCTCGCCCAGGTCGATCAGGTGCTCCCGGTCAACACGGTTCTCGTCCGCATGGAAGCGGGGGACTTTCCCGCCACCGCTGCTGCGCCGGTCGCCGCCCCGGCCGCCGCTGCCGCCGCTCCTCTCGCCACCCCGAGCGCACGCCAGGCTGCTCGCGAGCATGACGTGAATCTTGCTGCGGTTTCTGGATCCGGCGATCACGGTCGCATCGGTCAGGACGATGTCCTCCGGGCTGCAAGCACCCCGGCTCCGGCCCCTGTTGCCGCTCCGGCTCCGGTCGCCGCCCCCGCGATCCCGCAAGCGCGCGCCGAGCAGCTCGCGGCGACGATCAACACCGGCGGCGGTTTCCCCGTCCCCGGCGTCGGCTACGGCGCCTTCAAGGTGCCCGCCTACCGGGAGCAGCCCGGCGACAAGGTCGTCCCGTTCACCCGCCGCCGGCGCATCACCGCCGACCACATGACCTACTCGAAGTTCACGTCACCCCACGTGGTGACGGTGGCCGAGGTCGACCTCCACAAGGTCTCGAAGGTCCGTGAGGCGAACAAGGACCGTTACAAAAAAGAGGGTCTTTCCCTCACGATGCTCGCGTTCGTCGTGCAGGCTTCCGCCCGCGCCCTCCGCGAGAACCCGACGATGAACGCCCGCGTCCTCGACGACGCCTATGTCGAGTTCAAGGACATCAACATCGGTGTCGCCGTTGACAGCCCCGACGGCCTCGTCGTCCCGGTCGTCCGCCGCGCCGACGAGCTTGGCATCCGCGGCATCGTTCGTGGCATCGACGATGTCGCCAAGCGCGCGAAGACCGGAAAAATCACGATTGACGACCTCTCCGGAGCGACGTTCAGCGTAACGAACCCCGGTTTGAAGGGGAACCTTTTCGGCGGCGCCGTGATCAGCCAGCCGAACGTCGGCATCCTGCGCATGGGCGAGATCCAGAAGCGTGTTGTCGTCGTCGAGGGGCCGGACGGGGAAGACCAGATGGCGATCCATCCGGTCATGTACCTTGCACTTTCCTACGACCATCGCATCGTCGACGGCGTCGCCGCCAACTCCTTCCTCTGGCGGGTTACCGAGATCCTCGAGAAGGCCGACTTCGAGGTCTGAGCCCTTTTCGAGCGTGAAGAAACCCGGTCCCCTCTTTCGAGGAGACCGGGTTTCTTGTCGCCTCAAAGCGAGCTTCGAGATCTTTTCCGAGCGACCTAGGCGGTGATCCGACCAGCGACCAGCGGGAGCGCCTCGGGGGCTGTCGGTCCGTAGGTGTATGCTGCAGCGATACGGGCAACCGCCGCTTCATGGGCCTGCCCCACTTGGAGGGAAAGGACGGCGACGACCTCGCCCAACTTGATGGAATCGCCCGGTTTTTTGACGAGATCGATACCGACGGCGTGGTCCACGGCCTGGTCGGCGCGGGTGCGGCCAGCGCCGATCGATACGCCGACGAGGCCGAGTTCGAGGGCGTTGATGCCGATCACGAAGCCATCGGCGGCCGCGTGAATTTCGTACTTCGCCGGCGCCATCGTCAGCAACTCCGGGTGCTCGACGACCCGCGGATCACCGTGGTGGGCGACGATCATCTTCTCCATCGTCCGCCGCGCAGAGCCGTCGGCGATCGCGGCGAGCAGCTTCGAGCGCGCCTCGTCGACCGTCGCCGCTTTGCCGCCAATGACGAGCATCTCTGCGCCAAGGACGAGGGTGCACTCGAGGAGATCGGCGGGGCCCTTCCCGTGCAAAAGTTCAATCGCTTCGCGTGTTTCGTTCGCGTTTCCGATGGCGAGCCCGAGGGGCGCGTCCATCCGCGTGAGGAGCGCGACGACCTTCTTCCCCGCGCGCGTGCCGACGCGAACGAGCGCCTCGGCGAGCTCGCGGGCCTTCGCTTCGCTCTTCATGAAGGCCCCCTGGCCGACTTTTACGTCGAGCACGAGGCCGTCGATCCCTTCCGCGAGCTTTTTGGAAAGGATGCTTGCGACAATGAGAGGGATGCATTCGACGGTCGCAGTGACGTCCCGAAGCGCATAGAGACGCTTGTCGGCGGGGGCGATCTCCGCCGTTTGACCGATCATCGACGTCCCGATTTCGGCGACCGCCTTTGCGAAGTCTTCCGCGGAGAGATTCACATTGAAACCGGGGATCGCTTCGAGCTTATCGAGCGTCCCGCCGGTGTGGCCGAGGCCGCGGCCGCTGACCATCGGAACCGGCACGCCGCACGCTGCAACAAGCGGCGCGAGACAGATCGAGACCTTGTCTCCGACGCCGCCCGTCGAGTGTTTGTCGACCTTGATGCCGTGGACATCAGGCAGTGCG
This sequence comes from Myxococcales bacterium, assembly GCA_013298325.1. Classification (GTDB taxonomy): domain Bacteria; phylum Myxococcota_A; class Polyangia; order Polyangiales; family Polyangiaceae; genus JAAFHJ01. The sequence continues at coordinate 22,991 of JAAFHJ010000008.1, forward strand.
AGAACCTTCCCCGAATGGAGCATCGCCTCGGTAAGGGCGACGGTTTCCGCGTCGTCCAAACCACGCAGAAAGATTGCCATCAGCAGCGCGGATGCTTGATAGTCGGCAAATTCACCGGAGGTGAATGCCTGAATCAAACGGGAGATCTCGTCTCCGGTAAAGGTTCCGCCATCACGTTTGTGGGAGAGAAGTTCGACCAGCGTCTTCGCCATGGGCGCTTCGTAGTCGGCTCTTTGCGCTTCGTCCGCCACAAAACGCCGCCCGCTTTCCGGTAAAAGACAGGCATGCGCCGCGTCTTGCCTGTCGTCCTCTTCCTCCTTTTCGGCTGTTCGAAAGCTGGCGACGGCGCAAAGCCCAGTGAGAATGCGGTTCCAGCGTCTTCCAGCCGCGTGCAAGATGCACGTGTGCAAGGTGCATCCGATCGGCCAGCCGCCGTGTTGCCTGGACCGTCCGCCTCAGCGCCCGCTCGTGCAAAGTGCGGCGCGTCGGTCGACGAACCGCGCTGCGCCCTCCAGCGGGAAATGGCGACGATGACAGCCTCTCTCGAAAAGAAGGAGTGGATTCTGCTTGCGGAACAGCTTGATCTCCTTTCGAAAAAATCGGGTACCGCCCCCTTTCCGAACTGGGTTTCGATCGCGCGCGACACCCGGGATGCCGCGCGATCTGCGGAAGTCGACGGCGTCCACGCCGGCTGCCGGAGTTGCCACGAGCAGTACAAGGAGCTGTGGAGTCAACGCATGCGTGGCACCGCCGACGACCCGCCGAGCGCCCCTCTCGAAGACGCCGGCGTCGATGGCGCGGCACCGCGCGGCCTGCCGCGATGACGAAACGGCGCTCCCCGTCAGCCCAGGCGGTTCCTGGACGCCCGGCCGGGAAATTTACGCAAACGCGGCGTCTTGAGCGCCTCCGAGAGGCCCTCGAAGCGCGCCCCGCCGGCCTCACCCTCGACGAACTCGCGACCGTCCTCGGGGTCACCTCGCGGAGCGTGCGCCGGTACATCCAGGAACTCAAATGGGACACCGACGTCGAATCGGTGCAACGTGCACCGAACGAGCCGCACATCGTGCGCATTCCGCCGAGCGAGCAGCGTCGCGCGGTGCCTTTGCGCCGCACCCAAGCGTATGCGCTCCTTGCCACACGACGCCTCTTTGAGGTCTTTCGCGGGTCGGCGCTCTTCGAGGAAATCGACCTCGCCTTTCGCCAAATCCAGCAAATTGCCCGACGCCCCGGTGGCCGAGGCTCCACGGAAATCGCCCTTCGCGCCGACCTCGACGACCGTTTTGCGTTCGTCGCGCCAGCGACGGGAAACTACGCGACCCAGGGGGAGATTCTCGACGAGATCTTCCGAGCACTCGCCGAGCGTCGCTTCCTTATTGTTCGCGTAAAGCCCGAATTTGACGAAGAAAAACCCGTGCGTACGCCTGGGACGCCGGGGACAAGCCGTCTTCGCTTCGTCCCCGAAGGGCTCTTCGCGGAAGGGGGGACCCTTTATTTAGTGTATGCTGCATCGAGTTCGACCGGCGAACCGCAGCGGCTGCTCCGCGTCGATCGGATCACCGAGGCGCAGGTGGTCGACGGCGCGAAGGGCTTGGCGGCCGGCGAGCCACTCCCTGCGGAAATGTTCGCGCGCGGTCGTTTCGGCGCGGCCTTCGCGCCCGAGAAATTTACCGTAGTCCTTGAGTTCGACGCGCGGAGCGCCGAGCTCGCACGGCGCCGACGGGTGCACCCTGACCAGCGCGTGGCGTCGGCGGCAGATGGTCGATTTCGTTTGGGATTTCCCGCTGGAGATCTCGAAGCGGTCGCCCGATGGGTGCTCTCGTTCGGCGACGGCGTTCGTGTGATCGAGCCGCCCGAGCTCGTTGCCTCGATCCGCGCAACGCTTACAGCGACGCTGGCGAAATATCGGTAATTGCTGCGTCGCGTCGCATTCTCTGTGCGGTTTGAAGCGCTCGCCCCCCTTTCCGGAATGCCCTCGGCATGGCAGAAGGCGAGGCATGGCGACTTCGTCGATCGTTTCCCCGTCCCCGGTCTCTCTCCCCGTCCTTGGCGGCGCTCCGGCTGCCGCCGAGGCGATCGTCCACAAGAAGGCGCCGGTCGCTGCCGAGGCCCTCGCCTACAAGAACCTCCAGAGCGGCCCGTTTTGGCAAGCGATCCCCGCCTACAAGGACGTCGACGAGACGACCTTCCTCGACCACAACTGGCAGGCCAAGCACTCGATTACACGGGTTGATAAGCTGCTCGCTGCCGTCCAGGATTTGGTCTCGCCCGAGTTCCTGAGGGACGCCGAAGAGGGCTTCAAACGCGCGCCGATGTCGGTCCGCGTAAGCCCCTACATGCTGTCGCTCATCGACTGGTCGAACCCCTACGAAGATCCGACGCGCATTCAGTTTTTGCCGCTCGCGTCCCAGGTCCTTGGCGACCATCCGATGCTCCACCTCGACACACTCCACGAGCAAGAGGACGCACCGGTTGCCGGATTGACCCACCGCTACACGGACAAAGCGCTCTTCCTTCCGCTCGACACCTGCCCGGTCTACTGCCGCTTCTGCACCCGCAGCTATGCGGTCGGTGTCGATACTGAAGAGGTCGAGAAAATCAGTCTGAAGGCGAACGACGACCGCTGGAAGCGCGCCTATCAATACATCGCCGAGCGCCCGGAACTCGAAGACATCGTGATCTCCGGCGGCGACGCGTATCAGCTTCGCGCCGCGCAGATCGAGGAGATCGGGAACACTCTTCTCGACATGCCGAACGTGCGTCGCATGCGCTTCGCGACGAAGGGGCTTGCGGTCATGCCGCAGAAAATTCTTACGGATAACGCGTGGTTTGACGCATTTACGCGCGTCGTCGAGCGTGGTCGCAAGCTCCACAAGGACGTCGTCCTTCACACACACTTCAATCATCCGAATGAAATCACCGAAATCACGCAGGCGGCGATGAACCGCCTCTTCGAACGAGGTGTCTACGTTCGGAATCAAACGGTACTTCAGCGTCGCGTCAATGACGACGTCGCCACAATGACGAAGCTCGTCAAGCGACTCGCGCATATCAACGTTCACCCTTACTACGTGTACGTTCACGACCTCGTGAAGGGGGTTGAAGACCTCAGGACGTCCGTCGACACCGCGCTGATGCTTGAGAAGCATGTGCGTGGGACGACCGCTGGGTTCAATACGCCGATGTTCGTCGTCGATGCTCCGGGCGGTGGAGGCAAGCGTGACGCCCACTCCTACGAGTACTACGACCGCGAGACCGGTATCTCCGTGTATACTGCACCGAGTGTGAAGCCGGGGCAGCACTTCCTCTACTTTGATCCGCTCCACCAGCTCTCGACGTTTTCCCAGCGCCGCTGGCACGACGAAGGTGAGCGTGAGCGAATGATCAACGACGCGATCGCCAAAGCCAAGCAGCACATTCGTTGATGGCGGCGTTTCCAGGAAGTCTTGGACGCTCGGCGCTCGAATCATTGACCGAATTGCGCCGCGCTCCGTATGCTGCCGCGGTGCACTGGGTTTTTGCATCGAGAGAGGCGCGTCGCGTTGCTGCGGCGAGCGCGTTTGCGTGTGGAGCGTTGGCGCTTGCTGGGTGCGAAGACCCGCCGCCGCCGCCCTTCGAGGTCGTTGTTCGCGTCGAATCTGACGTAAACAAGGCGCTTCCGAACGTCCCCGTTTTTGGGGGCGGGAAGCAGCGCGGCGTGACTGGCCCTGACGGGAGCTTCAAGATGAAGCTCGGTGGCGCCGACGGAGATGCCATCGACCTTAAAGTTGAGTGCCCTCCAGGGACGCGGAGCGACCCGTCGAACGCGACCAAGCTCGTCATTCGTCGCCTTGAAGGCGGAAAAGCGACCGAATATCCAACGTTTTGTCGTCCCGCCCACCGCGTCGTCGTTTTGGGAATGCGCGTGGAGAATGGCGCCAACCTCCCGATCAAGTACCTCGACAAGGTCGTCGCCCGGACCGACGCAGCCGGCGCTGCCCATTTCGCGCTCGTCGCTGCACCGGGGGATGACGTCCGCCTCGTCGTCGATACGTCGGAGGCGCCGATGTTGAAGCCAGCAAGCCCGGAACTCCACTTCCGTGTTGCCGACACCGATACGGTCACGGCCCTCGAGACGCGCTTCGCCATCGAAAAGAAGGCGAAGGCGGCGGTCTATGCGGCCCCCAAAGGGCCGACCCGGATCCACTGACTGGATCTTTTGGGGCTCATGCCTGGGTCCATTACCCCCCATCCAACGGCCCGAAAACGCCCTCGCTTACGGTATCCCACCTCACAAAACGCGGAAAATCACGAAATCGTCCCTCGAAGCCCCCCTTGGCACGGCACGTGAAGTAGAGTTCCCCGAGGACGCAACGATGAAGCACAAACACTCCACCGTAAAAAAGACCGGCCTTCGCGGCGCAGTCATGGTGGAATACGCGCTTCTTCTTCTCCTCGTCGCGCTTCCGATGATCTCCGCGTTCGTCTTAGTCGGGAAGCAGATGTTCAAAGACTACCGGGCCGCTCAGGTAGCCATTCTCAGCTCGAAACCTTGATTGAGACGACCACCGTCCGCCTTGTTCATCAAGAGGTACGCCATGACCCCGAAGACCCTCCGCCGAATCCCGCAACGTGCCGCAACGATGGTCGAATACGGGATCATGCTCGCCCTCGTCCTCTTGATTGCCTACATGGCGTTCCAAGAGCTCGGTAACAAGACCGGGCAAGCCGCCGTAGACACCTCTGCTGCCTTCCAGCAGTAGAGGGATCAAACCAAGTTCTCTGTCTTTTTCACCCCAGCGTTACATCCAGGAGCCAAGACCATGAACCTTCAGATCCTCCGCGCCCGCCTCATCGAAAAGAAGTCCCAGCGCGCTGCCACGATGGTCGAGTACGGCATCATGCTCGCACTCATCCTCCTCATCGCGTACCTCGCCTTCAAGGAACTCGGCAACACCGTCAAGTCGACGGCGACGGAAGCGAAGAGCGCCTTCGGCGGCTGAACGCACGTCGGCCCGGCGACTGTTGCCGGGCTTACGAATCCAACGAGCGGCGCTCAAGAATTTGGGCGCCGCTTTTTCGTCCCGAAGTATGATTTGAAGCATGAAGATCTTCCTCGTCGTCGCGGTTCTGGCGACGGCCATCGCAGCCGGCTACGACTGGAAAAAAGGGGAAATCCCTGGAAGATTTTCGCTCGGCCTCCTTCTCGGCGCCCCCATCGCCCACGTGATCTACGCGGCGTCGCAAGGGGCGGCGGAGAAGGCCGCGCTACAGAGCGCCGGGGTTTCCCTCCTTGGCGCGCTCGTCTGCGGTCTCGTCCCCTTCCTCCTCTATCGTTACAACGCGATCGGCGGAGGAGACCTTAAGTTTTTTCTGGCACTTGGCGCTCTCTTGATGCCTCAAATCGGGCTCGAAGCGACCTTCATCACCTTCGTCGCCGCAGCCGTGTTCGCACCGGTGAAGCTCATTTACGATGGCAAGCTCCTTCAAACGTTGAAGACGAGCCTATCCATTGCCCTCAACGCCGCACGTCCGAAGGACAAGCAAGCGACGATTGAGCCAGAAGCTCTTACCTGGTTTCGCCTCGGCCCGTGCATGTTCGTAGGCACTGCAGTTACCGCGTTTCTCGAATGGAGATCGGAATGAAACGAACAACCCCCTCTCGAGCGCGAAGACGGCGCGGCGCAGCGATGGTCGAGTTCATGATCGCCATCGTTCCAGTGCTCATGATCTGGACGGTCTGTTGGCAGCTCTCCCGCGTGTACACTGGTCGTCTCATGCTTAAGCATGCGGCGACCATTGGCGTTCGCGCTGCCGCGGTTACGCACGACAATCAGAATTTGCCCAAGCCAAAGAACGCCAAAGACGATCAGGAAGATGGCCAGAAAGCCGTCGAAAATGCCGTCGGGAAGGCGCTTGGGCCCTGGCAAAATACCGCTATCCGTAACATCGAAGTCACGATTGATGACTCGTCCAACCGCGACGAGTACGACGGACCATTCGGCCTCGTCACGGTGAAAGTGAAGGCGACCTTCAAGTGCGACGTTCCGATGGCAAAGTACATGGTTTGCGGCGGTGGAGCCTCGATTGACTGGGAAGAGACCGCAAACTACCCGCACCAAGGTGCCCGCTACAAGACGGAGGACTGAGTGAGCACTGCAGCAATCCTCTCACCGTTTGAGCCCATCGATACGGCCACCGCGCTCCGAAAATTGAAGACCGATGATCGCGGTGCGATCATGGTCCTCGGAGTCTTTCTCGCCATGTTCCTGATCGGAGCCCTCTGGTTCCTGATCGGCATCGGCGACATGCTTGTGTTCCGCGACAAAGCGCAAGAAGCTGCCGACGCCGCCGCATTCTCCGTGACGGTCGTCCACGCGAAGGGGATGAACCTCATCGCGGCCCTCAATCTCTTGATGCTCGTAATGACCGCGATTTATATCGCGTTGGGCATCGTCCGCGACGTCGCCTACATCGCAGCCGTCGCAGTATGCCTCATTCCGATTACCGCGGTCGGCTGTCCCGCTGCCCGGCAGGCAGCATCAGCGGTCAACCAAATTTGGGTCGGCTACTCGAAGATCTTTAAGGTCGGCGTCGAGGCACTAGGTACCGTCCAAACAGTGACCGCCTATGTCGCGCCTCACCTCGGCCAGGTAGCCGGCGTCAATGTCGGAAACAAACACGTCTACGACGAAAAAGGGTTTTTGGCCCTCAGCGTGAGTTCGTCGATGATTCCTGGCACCGGGAACGGCGATTCTGGCGGTGGCGGTGGCGGTGGCGCCGCA
>JAAFHJ010000080.1 GCA_013298325.1 Myxococcales bacterium
ACAATCGGCGAAATACGTCGGCCGGATGCGGGACATCGTCCGCGGCTGCCCGAAGACCGGCGAGTGCACCGACGCAAATCGGAGCCGCCCCGAGATCGAAACGGTCGTCTCTCAGCTCGGCCGCCCCGACGATGGCACCGACTCGGCCGGCTTCCAAAACATTGAACTTTTCGCCCCACTCCGGCCCATGGACAAATGGCGCAAGGGGATGAGCAAAGAGAAGCTCACCGAGGAGATGTCGACGGAATTCAAAGAGGCATTCCCCGGTGCGATCTTCAACTTTAGTCAGATGATCGGCGACAATGTCGAAGAGGCGACGAGCGGCGTCAAAGGGGAGAATGCGGTCAAGGTCTTTGGCCCCGACATCGCCACCAACGAGAAGAACGCGACCGTCATCGAAGAGGCGATCGGGAAGGTCGCCGGGGTGACCGACGTAGGTCTCTTCCCGAGCACCGGCCAGCCTTCCGTGAAGATCACCCCCGATCGACCGACCTGCGCCCGCTACGGACTCAACACGGGGGACGTCGAGGTGGTCGTCGAAGCGGCCATCGGCGGCAAGGCGGTGAGTCAGGTTTACGAGGGGGATCGCGTCTTCGATCTTACGGTGCGCTGGCAAGAGCCCTTCCGCGCCTCCATCGAGGCGATCCGCGAAATTACAGTACCTACGCCGAGCGGAGCGACGATCCCGCTCGGGCAACTCGCGCAAATCAAACTGGAGGACAGCGCCTCCGTCGTCTTCCGGGAAGACGCGCAGCGCTACACGCCGGTGAAGTTCTCGGTGCGCGGACGGGACCTCGAGAGCACCGTGCAGGATGCACGCACCACCGTCGCGAAGAACGTCAAGCTCCCCTACGACTCCCACGTCGAGTGGGACGGTGAGCTCAACGAACTCGGCGAGGCGAAGGGGCGGCTTGCGATCGTTGTACCGCTCACGCTTCTCGTCATTGCACTTCTGGTCAAGACCTCTGTCGGCGGAATGAAGGCGGCCTTTGCCGTCTTTGTAAATATTCCAGTCGCCGTCGCCGGAGGCATCCTCGCGCTGCTCGTTGCCCGCATTCATTTCTCGGTGTCGGCGGCGATGGGCTTCGTCTCCGTCTTCGGCATTGCCGTCCAGTACGGGATGCTGATGGTAAGCCAGTTTCAGGTGAACCTGAACGCCGGCCTCGGCCCCCGCGAGGCCGCCTTGGAGGCGAGCCGCGTCCGCACGCGACCGATCTTGATGACGACCCTCGTCGCGCTGTTCGGGCTCCTACCGGCAGCCCTTTCCCATGGAATTGGCTCAGAAACTCAGAAGCCGCTCGCCGTTGTGGTGATCGGCGGCGCGCTCCTGCTGGTGACCGTCGCGCGCTTCTTCCTCGTCGGGCTCCTCGCCGTCCTCTGGCGAAACCACACCCCCGGCACGCCAACCACCATCGCGCCACCGCCCAACGATCAGGGCAATCACGACACGCAGACAGTGCCCCACCCGGCTTGAATGCCGGGCGGGCGGCTCACTCTTCTTCGTCGCGGTCGGCGTCGACGAGGGCGCGCTTCGAGTCCATCGCGTCGCGCATTTTCACGCGGCCGCCGTGGCGGATGTCTTTGCCACGCACCATAAAGACGACCATCTCGGCGACGTTCGTCGCGTGGTCGGCGACGCGCTCCAGGTACTTCGCGATGGATTGAATGCGGGTTGCACGGAAAATATTCCGTGGATTTTCCATCATATAGGTCAAGAGCGTCCGAAACAGGCTCTTGTAGTAGGCGTCGACCGCGGCATCCCGATCGATGACGCCATGGGCGCGCTCGACGTCGGAGCCGACGAAAGCGTCAAGCGCGTCGCGGACCATCCCGGTCGTGGCGTCGCTCATGGCGAGGAGCTCGACGTAGGGCATCAACGGCTCCTCTTCGGCGAGCTCGACGACCCGTTCGCAGACGTTCACGCAAAGGTCGCCCATGCGCTCAAGGTCGACGACGAGCTTGAGCGCCATGGTGATGAAGCGGAGGTCGGACGCGAGCGGCTGACGGCGGGCCAGGATGCGCAGGCAGGCCTCGTCGATGTCCATCTCAAGCTTGTTGACCTGCTTGTCGGCGGCCATCGTCTTCGTGGCGAGGGCGGCGTCCCCCTTTACGAGCGCGCGCATGCTCGCTTCGAGCATTTCCTCGACTTTACCCCCCATCACGAGGAGCCCTTCGCGCACCTTTCGGAGCTCGAGGTCGTATTCTTTGTCGATGTGGCTTCGGACCATGGGCTGCTCAGGCGGCAAAAAAGCGCGGACGAAGGGGTGGAACCGGCGGTGCTATCAGCCGAAGCGCCCGGTGATGTAATCCTCGGTGCGCGGGTCGGACGGTTTCGTGAAGACCACGTCGGTCTCGTCGAACTCGACGAGCTCCCCTTGGTCAAAAAACGCTGTGTAATCGCTGATTCGCGCCGCCTGCTGCATGCTGTGGGTGACGACGACGAGCGTGTAGTCCTCGCCCAATTCGTGGATGAGCTCCTCGACGCGCGAGGTGGCGACCGGGTCGAGGACGCTGCACGGCTCGTCCATCAGGAGGACCTCGGGGCCGAGGGCGAGCGCGCGCGCGACGCAGAGGCGCTGCTGGAGACCGTAGGGCAGCTCTTCGGGCCCCTCCTCCAGGCGGCCGCGGAGCTCGGACCAGAGGTCGACGCGGCGGAGGAGACGCTCCGCGAAGGGGCCCAGCTCCTCGGGCAGCTCCCCGGCGAGACGGACGCCGAAGAGCAGGTTCTCCAGCACGGACAACTCAGGGAAAAGATTCGGTTTTGAGAAGACCATCCCGACGCGACGCCGGAGATAAATCGGGTCGACGTCGTCGGCGTAGATGTCGCGGCCGTCGAGGAGGACGCTCCCCCGGGTCGTGGCGCCCGGTTCCGTCTCGTGCATGCGATTGAGACAACGCACAAACGTCGACTTTCCGCAGCCGGAAGGACCAATGATGGTCGTAACTTTTTTCTCGGGGATTCCGAGATTGATTCCGCGGAGGAGCGGCGTCGTCCCGCGGGTCGCAAAGAGCGCTTCCGCCCGGAGTTTTTCGCGCGGCGGCGGCGCAGGGACAGAGTCGAAGGGGGAGTTCACGAGCGCGGCTCCAGAAAGAGGGAAACGAGGCCGCCGCGGTCGGCGGTTGGCCGCTGGGCGAGCGCGGCAAGCAGCTGAAACGTGAGCATCCCGACGACGAGCACGAGGCTCGCCGCGGCGGCGGCCCCTCGGTCTTTTCCAAGGCCGGCGGCGAGAACGCGGAGCGGAAGGGGCGCGGCATCGACGCCGAGGAAGAGGACCGGCCCGAGTTCACCGAAGCCGTGGGCGGCGGCCACGAAGACCCCGGCGACGAGGTCCCGACGGGCGCTCTTCGCCACGACAGCAATCAGCGTGTGCGCCCGCGAGGCGCCGAGGGAGAGGGCCGCCTCTCGGTAGGTGCCGGGAACGCGTGCGAAGGCGCGCAAGAATGCACGAAACAGACGCGGTAAAAGCGAAAAACCGGCCGGGAACACTGCCAAAATCAATGCACCGAAAGGGACCGACTTCAACGACGGCGACATGCGCAAAAAAATCGCGGCCGCGACCGCTCCAAAGAGCAAGGTGGGAATCCCAGCGAGGAGATCAACGACCCATTTCGTCATGCGGGCGGCGAGCGTTGTCGGGTACTCAAACACCAATGCGGCCGCCAGCCAGGCGACCGGAATCGCGACGAGGAGGCCGGCCCCTGTCACAAGCAAGCTCGCGACGAGGCTTGGGAGTAGCGGAGCGCCACCGGTCGCTTGGAGGAGGAACCGAGCGACGCCGAGCCACGGGACGAGGAGCGCGGCGAGGATGACGAAGGCGAGCACGTTCCCGGTCCGCGGGGAACGCCGGCGGCTTCGCGTAGCGGCGATCGGCGGCGTGCTGCGGCGCTCGTGCTCAAGGGCGGGGCCGCTCACGGTCGAACCCCCCACGGCGACGGAAGCGCCGGGCGCGCGAGACCGCCGGCGAGGCGACGCTTGGTCCCCTCCACAAGCGTGCGTCCAGCCGTTTGTGCGACGAACGTGACGACGAGCAGCGGAGCAACGAGGTGGGCAAGGCCTCCAAGCGCGACGCCGCCCGCGAGGACGACGCGGGCGGCGTCGACCGAGATCGGCGTCATCGTCGGACCGGCGGCGAGGACAAGGAGGAGGATCGCACTCGCCTCCCCGGCGGCCCGACCGACCGCGATCAAGAGGGCGCCGATGAGCCCACGACCGACGGCGGGGAGGAGGAGCCGTTGGGCGATTTGGCGGCGGGTCGCGCCGAGGGCGAGCGCCGCTTCGATGCGCACACCGGGGACGGCAAGAGCGAGGCGACGACCGACGTTGGCGATCGTCGGCGCGACGGCCATGGCGAGCGCAAAAATCGCCGAAAATCCAATCGTCGCGCGCGGGGATCCGGGAAAGAATTTTTCAAGAAACGGCGCAAAGGAAAAGTAGGCGAAAGCCCCAATGACGATCGCCGGCACCGACGAGGAGAGCGCAACGAGGCGGGCCATGGGACCGCGAAGGGCACGGGGCCCGAGCACGGTGACGTAGGCGCTTGCGGCAAGGGCAGGCGGCGCAGCGAGCGCGACGGCGGCAAGCGCGCCCGCGACCGTCGGAAGCACCGTCAGCGGCGATACCGGCGACGAGGAAGGCGCGGCGACGCCAACGACGGCGATGCCAATCACCAAGAAGGGGACGAGCACGACAAGCGGTCCAAAGAACGAAAGAAAATAGCGAAAGCGCTCATCGACCGCCGCGCGCCGCGTAGGCCCCGCACCAACGGCGGCGAGCGTACCGGACGGGCGGCCACGGCCCGCGCCGGCGCCAGCGACGCGAATGCCGCGGACCGATGCCGGACCGTCCTCCCCCGCCACGCGTCGGTGGACGGAGGGGCGCGAAGGCGGAGCGCCCGGCGTCGACGGAGGTTGGGAGGGGGGATTCACGGGAGTGCGGTAGAGAAGAGGTTCCCGAAAGCGCGCGTGTGACGTTTTGGAAAAACTTGCCGTTTAGCCGGCCGGGAGCGTGACGATAAAAGCGGTCCCCGACGGAAAGCCGAGCACCGTCGCCCCGGCGCGGGAGCTCTCCACCTCGATCGCCCCCCCCATCGACTCGGCGAGGTGCTTCACGATCGCGAGACCGAGGCCGGTCCCCCCCTTGTCGCGGGAGCGGCCGGCATCGACGCGATAGAAGCGCTCAAAGAGGCGCGGCAGGTGCTCGGCGGCAATTCCTTCGCCGCTGTCGGCCACGACAATGCGCACGTCGTCGCCGACTTTTTCCGCAAGAACGCGAACTTCATCACCGTCGCGGACGTACTTGATGGCGTTGTCGACGAGGTTCGTCACGACCTGCTCAAGGGCTCTTCGATCGGCACGCACGCGAACTCCGGCACTGGCCGTGACGGTGAGCGTGATCCGCCGTGCGGTCGCCCGCTCCTTGAAGAGGGCGGTCGTCATCGGCAAGAAGGAGGTGAGTTCCACCGTCTCGGGAACCAGTTTCAATTTGTTGGACTCGATCCGTGACAAATCGAGGAGATCTTCGATCAATCGCCGAAGACGCTCGGCATTTCGCTCGATGATCTCGAGGAAAGGCTCCGCTTTTGCGGGATCCCGGGCGGCGATCATCCGCGCCGTCTCTGCCGCCGAGAGGACGGCGGTGACCGGTGTGCGGAGCTCGTGGGAGACGTTGGCGACGAACTCGCGGCGGAGCGCTTCGAGGGCGCGAATTTCGGTGACATCGAAGAAGACGGCGAGGACGCCAACCCCCTCAATGAACGTCGCTCGGACGAGCAGGCGGCGCGGCGAGAGGCCGCCGACGTCGATCTCCCCTTCGGCGCCGCCCCGCGCATCGAAGGCATCATCGACGAGGCTTTTTAGCTCGGAATGACGAATGAGTTCGAGGAGGCTCTTCCCCTGAGGGTCGCCAGTAGAGAGGTAGAACATTTCGCGAAAAGCCGCATTCATGCGGTCGACGCGACGGTCCTCGCCGAGGAGAAGCACCCCCTCCCGCATCCCGGCGAGCATCCGGCGGAGCAGGTGACGCTCCCTTCGTGCCGCGCCGCCCCGCGCGGCGAGGTCGCCCGCGAGTTCCTGGACGACGCGTTCGATGGGGCCCCACTCGCCGCCACGGGGCAAAAAGCTGGCGGTGCGCTCTTGGGTGCCGCCACGTTTCGGCGTGCCGAGGTCGTCGAGCACCCGGGCGATCGTCGCGCCGTGGAGGGCGCGCGCCCGCGATTTTCGGTAGGCGAAGAGCCCCACCGGCGCCGCGACGGCAACGGCGCCGACGAGGGCGCGGAAGGCGACGGGGAGTTCGGGCACGATGAGCCCCACGGCAGCACCGGCGGCGAGGGAAATCAGCGTCGCGACGAAGGGGGTCGTGTCGTCGCTCGGGCTTCGCAATCCACTAAGTTTGTTCGTGTTTGCGTTCTTGGACGCGCGCTCGGTCATTCGTCGTCGCCGCGGCGGCGCGGATCGGCCTCTTCGGGGGAAGGGGCGAACCGGTAACCGACGCCGCGGACCGTCTCGACGTAATCCCCGGCGGGACCGAGCTTCTCGCGGAGCCGCTTTACGTGGGTGTCGACGGTGCGCGTCGTGATGTCGGCATCGATCCCCCAGACGTCGGAAAGCAGTGCATTTCGCGTTTGAACGCGGTTCTTCCGATCGTGAAGCGTCACGAGGAGCTTAAATTCAAGGGCGGTGAGTTCGACCGGTTCTTCGGCGGCCCACACGCGGTGCGCCTCGCGATCGATGCGGAGTACACCGAACTGAATCGTGCGCGCTTCTGGCTCGGAAGGCTGCCCGCGGCGCAAGATCGCCTGGACGCGTAGGAGCAGTTCGCGGACGCTAAAGGGCTTGACGACGTAGTCATCGGCGCCGAGCTCAAAACCGACAACCCGGTCGATCTCTTCACCTTTTGCGGTGAGCATCATGACGGCGGTCGTGCGAAGGGCAGCGTCCTGTTTGATCGTGCGACAAAGGTCCAAACCGGAGCCGTCGGGGAGCATCAAATCGAGAATGAGGAGGTCGGGTTTCTGGCGCTCGACGAGGCGCATTCCTTCGGCGATCGTCCCTGCAACGGCAACCTTGTGCCCCTTGTCGGCCAGGTTGAACTCAAGGACCGCGCGGATATCGGCTTCATCTTCGATGACCACGATCTTTGCCATGACTTCCTCCGAACGCGTTTGCACCGAACTCCGCGCCGTCTCCTGCTTCGCGGACGAACGCGTTTGCGGAAAACTCCGCTGTAGGTAACCGGACGGCGGCGCGACTAGCGCGGAATTGTGACAGGCCGGTGGCGGGCGCGGAAAAAGCGCCTCGTGGGCGCGCGGAGGACTAGACGCGTCGCATGGTTCAGGACGGAGAACGGGCCGGCCCCCGCGTCATTGTCATCGTCCCTTGCTTTGAGGAGGCACGCTTTCTTGGAGCCGTGCTCGCGACGATGCCGGCGTTTGTCGACGAAATCCTCGTCGTCGACGACGGGAGCACCGACGGAACCGCAGACGTCGCCCGTGCGGCATCGGTGCAGGATCCACGTATTTCGGTATTCGTGCATCCGACAAATTGCGGCGTCGGGGCAGCCATTATTCATGGGTATCTTCAGGCACTTGCACGCGATGGTGCCGAGACGGATGCCTTCGTCGTGATGGCCGGCGATGGCCAAATGGCGCCGGAGGATCTCGCCGCCGTCGCCACGCCGGTGCTCCGGGATGAGGCCGACTACGTGAAGGGGGACCGCTTCCGCCACGGGAGCCGCCGCGAGATGCCGCGCGGGCGGTACCTCGGAGGGCGCGTCTTTTCTGCCCTCACCGGCTGGGCGGTCGGAGCGCCAATTTCGGACAGCCAGTGCGGGTTTACCGCCGTGTCGCGGCGCATGGCTGGACGCGTCCCCTGGGGCGAGGTGTGGACCGGCTTCGGCTACCCGAACGATCTCCTCGGCCACCTCGCCGTGTGTGGCGCGCGCGTCCGCGAGGTGCCGGTCCGCGCGATCTACGGGGACGAGCGGAGCAAGCTGCGCCTCCGCCATCTGCCGACTATTTTCCGCCTCGTTTTTGACGCTCGCGCGAGGGCCGCCCGACGGGGAAATAGGATTACAAAAACGTAACCGACACGCTCCGAAAATTGCAAAAACGCTGGAAAACCCCTAACAAAGTCTTAACTCAACTTCGTACTCGACTCCCGTAAAGTCGCCCTCATCAATGCCTTTTTTGGCGGCGCTCAATAGCTTCTCTTTTCGGCTAGAGCGCAAGGGGTTCTCGATGTCTACGAAGCTCTACGTGGGAAATCTCCCGTTCACGACGGACGAAAACGATCTCCGTGCCCTCTTCGAGGAAGAGGGGCGGAAGGTCGACGACGTGGTGATCATTCTCGATCGCCTCACCGGAAAGCCGCGCGGCTTCGCCTTCGTGAACATGCGGACGGCCGCCGATGCCTCGGCCGCGGCCCAGGCGCTCCACGGCACCCAGTACGGGGGGCGCACCCTCACGGTCAACGAAGCCAAAGCGAAGGACGGCGTCCAGGCGACCTTCCGGCCCGCCAAGCGCCACGCCGGCTGAGTTAACGGCCAGTCAAGAGGCCCGCCGCCGGGGCGAAACGCGGGCCAAAACGCTGCTCAAAGCCGCGGAGCCGGGCGACGATCTCGGCGGCTCCGAGGAACCGGACGTAGTGGAAGGGGCCACCGCGAAACGCGGGGAAGCCGAGTCCGAAAATCGCGCCGATGTCGCCGTCGCGCTCGCTGTGGAGGATCCCTTCGTCGAGGCAGGCGACCGCCTCGTTGACGAAGGCGAGCGCGCAGCGCATCTGGAGTTCCTCGCGAGGAATGCGCGTATCGAAGGTGGTGATCCCGAGCAGCTCGTAGACCGAGGGATCGACGAGCTTCTGCCGGGAGGAACGATCGCCAAAGAGCGATTTTTTCTCGGAATAGTCGTAGAAGCCGCGGCCGTTCTTGCGCCCCTTCCGGCCGTCGGCGAGGAGGCGCGCGAGGGGGGGCGGCGGCTGGAAGCGCGGCGCGTTTCCGTGGCGAAGGACCTCTCCGACCTGAGCGGCGACGTCGATGCCGACCTCGTCGAGGAGCTGGAAGGGGCCGACGGGAAATCCCCATTGAACGAGGGCGCGATCGATCGCGTCAATGGCGACTGGGGGGCTCGTGGCGTCGCCGGCGAGGAGCCACGCCGCTTCGTTGAGGTAGGCGCCGAGGACGCGCGTCGTGTAGCAGCTCGCCCGCAAAGCCTCGCTTCTACCGGGCCCCGTCTCCGGCGTCGACGGACGCCCGACGACGATCACCGTCTTCCCCTGCTTTTTTCCAAGGGAAACCGCGGTGGCAACCGCCTCGTCGGAGGTGCGCGACCCGCGGACGACCTCCAAAAGCGGCATCTTCGGGACCGGGCTAAAGTAGTGCATCCCAACGACATTTTCCGGGTGCAATGCACCGTCGGCGATGGCGTCGACGGGGATCGCCGACGTGTTCGTCGCGAAGATCGCGTTCGGGAGCTCCCGCTCGACGCGCCGGAGGACTTCCTGCTTGAGGGGGAGGTCTTCGTAGACCGCCTCAATCACGAGGGTTGCGGTCCGCGGGAACGCCTCTCCGTAGGAGAGCTTCGCGAGCCTGGCGGCCCCTTCTTCACGGGAGATTCGCCTGCGCTTCACTCGCTGATCGACGCGCTTTTTGATCGCGGCGAGGCCGCGTCCAATGCCGGCATCGTCACGATCGACGAGGCGAACGGCGAGCCCCGCATCGAGGGAAACTGCTGCAATTCCAGCGCCCATGAGCCCGGCACCGACGACACAGACCCCCGTGAGCGTCTTCGCAGTAGGAGCACTGTCTACGGCGATGCCGGTTTCCTTCTTGAGGGAAGTCGTCGCAAAGAAGAGGCTTCGAAGCGCCTTTGAGGCGTCGGAGACGACGAGCTCGCCGAAGTAGGCCGGCTCAACGGCGGCGGCCGCTTCAAAGCCGTCGCGGCTCCAGCGCGCGAGGAGGTCGAGGATGCGGGTCGTTGCCGGGTAGTGGCCCCCCGTCTTTGCGGCGGTCGCCTTGCGAGCTTTGTCGAAGACGAGGGCGCGGCCGAGCGCGGTCTTCTCGGTGGCGAAGCGGACGACACCTCGGCCAAACTCACGAGAAGATTCCGCTTTTTTCGCAACGAGCCCGAGGGCGTACTTCGCGGCGGCGTCGACCAGCACGGAAGCGGGGGCGAGGGCGGCGACGAGGCCGAGCGCTTTGGCCGCCTTCGCGCCGACCGTCCGCCCGCTGAGGCCGAGGTCGAGGGCGGCTGCGAGCCCGGCCCGTTCCGCGACGCGAAGGAGCCCATTTGCGCCGGGCAACAATCCGAGTTTCACCTCAGGCAGGCCGACGCTCCCGGTGTCGCTGAGGACGATCGCGTGGGCGGCCAGAGCCAGTTCAAACCCGCCACCGAGCGCCTGCCCGTTCACGGCGGCGACGACCGGCTTGGGGGCGCGCGCCACGGCGAGCAGGCCGGTCGCCAGCTCTTTTGCAAGGCGCGCGGCGTCGTCGGCAAACACGAGGGCGTCCAGGAAGGCGACGTCGGCGCCGACGATGAAATCCTTCTTGGCGCTCGCGAGGACGATCGCGTGGACGTTGGCGTCGGAAAGGGCGTTTGAGAACTCCCTTTGAAAGGCCTCCGAGAACGCCGGGTTGATGATGTTGACCGATCCGGCGCCGTCGAAGGTCAGCACGGCGACGCCGTCTTCGCGGATCGTCGTCGTAACCGGCTGTTTTTCCAACATCACTCGGTCTCCAGGACGAAAGCGGCTCCGAGGCCACCGGCGGCGCAGGCGGTGGCGAGACCGAGGCCGCCCCCTTGGCGCTTGAGGGCGCGGAGGAGGCCGGTCACCATGCGGGCGCCGGTCGCGGCGAAGGGGTGGCCGAGGGCGAGGCTGCCGCCGTGGATGTTGAAGCGGGCGTCGTCGATGTCGCCGATCGCTTCACTGCGGCCGAGGTAGCGCTCGGCGTAAAGCTTGGAAGAAAACATCTGCACATTGCAGAGGACCTGCGCGGCGAAGGCCTCGTGCATGTCGATCAGCGTGAGGTCTTTGAGGGTGAGGCCGGCGCGATCGAGGGCGAGCGGCGTCGCGTGGGTCGGCCCCATCAGCATCCAGCTGCCTGGGGTCTCGGTGCTGCCGTGGGTCGGGGCGACGCCGCGTGGGTCGATGGCGGCGTAGGCGTAGCTGCGCAGGTAGCCGAGGGGCGTGTAGCCGAGCGCCTTCGCGACGTCTTCGCGCATGAGGAGGAGCGCGCTGGCGCCGTCGGTCAAGGGAGAGGAATTTCCAGCAGTTACGGTTCCGTACTCGCGATCAAAAGCTGGTTTGAGCTTCGCGTAGCTGGCGAGGTCGGAGCGCTCGCGGACCGTGTTGTCGCGGGCGATCGTCTTGGCGAAATCGCGCCCGTAGGGGACGTGCATGACTTCGTCCTGGAGGAGCCCTTCCTCCCAGGCGGCGGCAGCGCGGACGTGGCTCCGGTGGGCGAAGGCGTCTTGGGCGGCCCGCGAGATTCCGGCCTCTTTCGCCATGATTTCGGCGCTCGCCCCCATCGTGAGGCCGGTTGTCGGCTCCTTGATGGCCGGCGGGACCGGAACGAGATCGCGCGGCGAGAGGCGCGAGAGGATGCGCCAACGATCGGCGAGGCTGCGCGCTTTGGTGAGCTCGACGAGGGCGCGTGCGAGGGGGCGGCTGGCGGTGATCGGGACGTCGCTCGCGCTGTCGGCGCCACCGACGACGGCGATCGTGTGCTGGCCGGAGGCGATCGCTTCCGCGGCCGAGGAGAGGGCCTGGAAGCTCGTCGCGCAGGCGCGGCTCACCGAGTAGGCGTCGGTGGAGGGGGCCATGCCGGTCCCGAGGACGATTTCACGCGCAATATTCGGGGCATGCACGCTCGGAACGACCTGCCCGTAGACGCACAATCCGATCTCTTTCGGGTCGATGGAGGTGCGCGCCAAGAGCTCGCGAACCACGGTACGGGCGAGATCTTGGGCGGAAAACTCCGCGTAGGCGGTGCTCTGTTTGGCAAACGGGGTGCGGAGCCCGGCAACGATGGCGATACGCGGGCCATGCGCCACGCGGAGACTTGGAGAAGCGGGGACCTCTGCAAGAGTCGGCGAAGCGGCGACTGCGGGCGCGATTGCCGCCTTCGGGGCCGTTCGGGGGGCGGGCTTCGTCTTGCTCTTCTTCGCCATGGCTCTCTCCTGGAGGTCGCTGCTCCGTCCACGGGGGTGGACACTGAATGACTATTCAGGGGCGGCTCTAACACGCTAACGCAGCTCGTCAAATCGGGGTCACGGCGACGACAGCCCGAAGAAGTTCTGGGGGCGGCGCTTCGACGGAACCGGAACCGCCGAAGGCGGTGAGGAAACGGCGAGCACACGCGTACCCGCTCGTCCGCCCGGAACCGCGGAACGCGGTGAGGAAACGGCGAGCACACGCGTACCCGCTCGTCCGCCCGGAACCGCGGAACGCGGTGAGGAAACGGCGAGCGCACGCGTAACTGTGCTAGGGCCGATCGCATGCGTGGGATCGCGTCGTTTGGCGACGTCGGTTTCCGCCACTTGCGGCGATCCATTGGTGGTGCCGCGGTGGTCCGCCCCTGCGAACGCATCCGAACTGCTCGAGGAATCCATGGCCAACCTCCCCGAAATTCTCACCGACGAAGCGAAGAAAGAACAAGTCGTCGACGCCTGCTGCGAGCTGATCGACCAGGAGGTCGCCGACAAAGGCGGGATCTCCGGTCTCGCGATCAAGGCGGGCTACGGCGCGGTGAAGGGGGTCAAACCCGGCTTCGTACGGAAGGTAGTTTTCGACCTTCTCCCCGAATTCGCGAAAGAACTCGATCCCTTGTACGGCGAAGCCAAGGCCGCCGGGAAGCCGGTCGTCGCCTACTTCGAGGCGAACGCCGGTCGCGCCGCCGACGCACTCCTCAAGATCACCGACGGCAAGGCGGCCCGGTCGTCGAGCGGCGTTGTGAAGGGGACCTACGAGAAGCTCCGCGGCAGCGCGAAGAAGAACGTCGAGGCGGCGATCCCGCGCCTCGCGAAGCTCATCGAACGGTTCGGCGGCTGAACGCCGGTCCACTCCTCCCCGACAGCCCTCGGCCGCACGCCGGGGGCTGTTCCGTTTTGTGCATCTCAAGGTTTCAACCACCCGGCCGGGAACGGAGCGGGGCCCGTTGGGAATCCCGAGCAAAAATCATGA
>JAAFHJ010000081.1 GCA_013298325.1 Myxococcales bacterium
CGCGCTCAAGCGTCGGAATCACGAGTCGCCGCATCGTCCCGGGAGCGATCGTCGATTCAATGACGACAAGCGCCCCCGTTTTCATATGCTTGCCGACCGTTTCCACCGCCCCCTGAAGGGCGACGTAGCGGGGAACGTTTGTTTCGTCGACCGGCGTTTCGACGGCGACCAAGATGACGTCGCAGGCCGCGAGTGAGGCCGGGTCGGTCGTTGCGTGGAGCGCCTTCTTCTGAACGACATCCGCAAGAAGTTCCGGAAGTTCGGGTTCGCGACCTTCGATCGGACACTCGCCCGCTTGGATACGCGCGATGCGTGCTGCGTCGCGATCGAGGCCGACGACGCGGAGTCCGCTTGCGGCCAACAGCGCCGCGACGGGCAACCCGACGTAGCCAAGACCGACCATTCCTACCCAAGTTTCGGAGCCATCAGTGGGGGGCTGCATCGCCGGGACACTCGCACGGGTCGAAATTTCCCGCAACGTCGATTTGTCGGAAATTTCCATCGTGTTTTCGCGAATTGAACAATCGCAAGTCGCCCAGTTTTTGGGGGTGATCTTCTGCCGTTCTCCGCCTTCTCGGTGCACTTCTGGCGGCCCGCATTCACGGTCTCTGGAGTGGCCGGTGCGAAATCACGTATGCTTGCCCGCCATGAACGCGCCGAAGGAACCGGAATCGAACGCTGAAGCCCATCTGCGTGACCTTGGCTCCGTGCTCCGCCCAGGTTTCCTGGCAGTGCCGCGACGGCCGAATGGCTTGGAAGCGCCCCCACTTCCTTCGATTTTGG
The DNA here is from genome assembly GCA_013298325.1 of Myxococcales bacterium. Lineage (GTDB taxonomy): Bacteria > Myxococcota_A > Polyangia > Polyangiales > Polyangiaceae > JAAFHJ01. Next base: position 784 of record JAAFHJ010000081.1, read on the forward strand.
CGGGCGCGTCCATCGACGACGACCGCGCCCTCGGGACCTTTTACGCCGGTCTTGCCTACTTCGCCCACGCGAGCGTTCACGACTTTGATCGCATCGCAGCCGAACTCACGGCCGATGAGGCCCCCCCACAGCTGCACGTCCGCGCGCGCGCTTGCGCCCGAGCCGCGACGAATCATGCGTCGCTCCTCGGCGAGCTTGCTGCCCGCCATGCTGTTGAAGTTCCAGCGGTTGTTGTGCCTCCGCCCCTCGTGGAAGATGACCTCCTGCGCCCCCTCCTCGACCGCGCGCGCGAGAACGTCGTTCAGGGGTGCGTTCGGGAAGGGTACGGCGCCGTGGTCGCGTGGCATCAAGCGCTCGCGGCCGACGACTCGCTTGTGCGGAAAGTATTTGCGATTTTGGCCCACGACGGGACGGCCCACGTGGAGTTTGCTTGCGAATTACGCGCGTGGTTCGACGCACGCCTCACGGCCGAAGCGCGCGGGACGTTGATGCGCGCGGAACGGTCGGCAATCGCCGAACTCCGCAGCGTTGTAGTTGTCGAGTTGGTGCCAGTCGTCGAAGCGGTGGCTGGTGCCCCCAATCGGGCCGCCGCCGAATCGCTGCTGGAACAGGTCGCTGCGTCGATTTGGTCCCGGTGAGCGCGCCTAGATGCCAAGGATTCGCGTGTAAAGCGCAAGCTGTTCCGTGACGACTTTCGCGAGCGAAAATTCCTCGACGGCCCGGCTCCGGCTTCGAGCGCCAAAGCGGGCACGAAGCGCTTGATCGCCGACGAGCCGGTCAAGCGCTTTCGCTAGCTGTTCCGAGGATTTGGCGGGAACGAGGAGGCCGTTGTCACCATCAGTGACGACGTCTCTGCAGCCCGGCACATCGGTCGTCACGATCGGGCGTCCGGCGGCCATCCCCTCCAGGAGCGCTTTGGGCATTCCCTCGCGGTAGGACGGGAGGCAGACGATGTGGCTCGCGGCGAGCACCGTCGGCATGTCGCGGCGGTGACCCCACCACTCGACGACGCCTTCGCGAACCCACGCGTCGATTTCCGACGGTGCGAAGGAGGCCGGGTTGCGGTCGGTATCGCCAACGAGGACGAAGCGCGCTTCGAGGCCGCCGCGCTTGAGGATTCGTGCCGCTTCGACAAACTCGCCAACGCCCTTGTCACGGAGGAGTCGGCTCGGCAAGACGATGACGGGAGTCCCCTCCGGTTCCGGCGTCGGGGCGAACGTTTCAATGTCGACACCAGAGCCACGAATCAATACCGTTTGTGCGGTTTTTACGGCGCCAGCGCGAAGAAAGAGCCCTCGGTCATCTTCGTTTTGAAAGATGGTGAATGTCTTGCTCCCCGCAAGAGAAAGCTTGTATCCTGCAAGGATTGCACGGCGCCGAACTTCTGCGGCTTTCCCGGTAGCGAGGAACACGTAGCCAAGTCCCGAAACCGCATGAACGACACCCGGAACGCGAGCAATCTTCGCGGCGATTCCGCCATAGAGCACAGGCTTAATCGTGACGTGATGCACGATATCCGGCCGAATTTTGCGGTAGAGATAGACGAGCGCGCCGACGGTCCGTGCCTCAGCGGCGGGATCGCGGCCTGTCCGTGAAAGCGGGAGCTCGTGGTAGGGGAGGCCGGTGGCACGGAGCTCGTCTTCGCGGCCGTCGGGACCGGTCGCCACATGGACATCGTGGCCAGCTGCGCGGGCGGCGAGCGCCAAGGGGAGGCGGTGGGAGAGGAAGAATCCCGTATGATTGACGACGTACAGTAGGCGAGCCACGGACGCCTCTTAGCCGATCTCGCTAGCGTTGCGGGCGCGCTTCGCGATACCTCGAACGGCCTTGTGGCAGAACTTTCGTCTTCGTCCGAACCGCTCGCGCGCCCCCTTCCTCGCACTTTTGGCGCTCGGGTGCGTCTGCTCCCATCGCTCCTCGGTCGGAAGGCGCTGACGTGGCTTTCCGTTGGCGTCGTTGGGTCGATTTCGCTGGCCGCTGTCGAACTAGCCGTTGCACTCTTCTTGCAGTTATTTTTGAAGAGTCTCGATATCTTGCAGGCTGACATCAAGACGATCGGCTTCCTGGAACGCCTGCATCTTACACCGATGTCTTTCGGCATCTTCCTCACTGTCGCCGCCTTCCTTCGCGCGACCGCCCAATACCTCTCGTGGCAGTCGACCTACGTTGCGCAGGAATCGATCACGGCCCGCCTCCGTCGCATCGCCGTCTTCGACATGCTTCTCCGGAAGGGCAAGCGTGCCGTTTCTGCCGCCGAGGTATCGAGCCGTGTCGGCGAATATTTCATCAAGGCCTCGCAGGCCTCGTTCTCAGGGGCAAACAGTTTTTCGTATTTGATCCAGGCGAGTTGCCTGTTTCTCATCCTCCTCGCAGCGGCCTGGAAAGAGGCGCTGTGTTCCCTTGTCGGACTCGTCGTTATCGGCGTTGTGACGAAGGTGTTGGGGCGAAGAGCGAACCAGATAGCTAGCCGAGTTCCTGAGGAACTTTCGGCGCTTACCGAAGGAATCGTGCGTATCGCGCGCAATCAATTCCTCATACGAACGCTGCGAACCGAGCCCGACGAGCACCGGCGCCTTGTTGGCAACGTCGACGCGTATGCGGGGCATGCGGTCCGCGCGACCCACCTCGGGAATTTGGTGAGCGTGACGCCCCCGTTCGTCGGCGTCCTTCTCATTCTTGGGATTGTCCTCGTCGGCCGCGCGGTTTTCCACACACCGGGCCTCGTGCTGCTTTCTTTCTTGTACCTCTTTATGCGATTTGTGCAGTCCCTCAGTGGGAGTGTGCAGCATTTTTCAATCGCTAATCAGTACTCGCCCCAGCTCTTCTCGTGCCTCGACTTTCTCGCAGGGTTCACACCGGATGAGATCGATCAGGCGACGAGAGCAGCCTTGCCACCGGTCGACCGAACGGCGTCGTTCGCAACAAACGTCGCGCCGCCGGAAATCCTTCTTTCTACCGTCGGGTACCGATACCCGGGCTCGCGCGACGAGGTCTTTTCAGGCATCTCCTTGACGATCCCGAGCGGAACCCAGTTCGCCATCGTTGGGCCGAGCGGCGTCGGGAAAAGTACGCTCCTTTCGCTGGTTTTGGGCCTCGCCGAGCCAACCGCTGGGGCGGTCACGCTTGATGGGGACGGCCCGGCAAGCTACTTCGCACGCACCGACGTTCGGGTCGGCTACGTCGGTGCAGAAGCCTTCTTGATCGAAGGCACGCTTCGCGAAAACCTTACCTACGGCCTGGCGGGGGAGGTCGCGGATGATTTGATTTGGGCGGCGCTCGCCGAAGCGAAGCTCGACGTCGCAGTGCGCGCGATGGACCGCGGTCTCGATCACCCTCTAGAGGAAGATGGATCGGGTTTGAGTGCCGGGCAAAAACAGCGTTTGTGCCTCGCGCGAGCGCTCCTCAATCGTCCGCAAGTCCTCATCCTCGACGAAGCCTCGGCGAACCTCGACGAGGCGACCGAGCTTGAGATCGCATCCTCGCTTCGTGCCCTCCGGGGCCGCTGCACGACGATCCTCGTCAGTCACCGGGCCGGAATACTGACGTACGCCGACGAGACGGTCCGTCTTGGCGACGGATAGTACCTTCTAATCGTTGGATTTTGCGCGACGTTTCTCGCGTTCGAAGGAGGCGGCCGCCCGCAGCGCGCCGAGCCACTGGCGTGGATCGTCGGAGCCGGCCCGCGCCGCAATGCGCGCCACGAAAGAGGTTGGGGCACTGCGCGTCGCCGTCAACACCGCACGATGGGCGCGCGCTGCGAATCCTGGCGGTGACAGGCGCCCCAAAAGTTCCGATGCCATCGCGGCGACCGCCGCGTCTTCATCGGTCGTGAAATAGGTAAGTACCGAAGCGACAATCGCAGCCATCGAGGCGCACTCGGCGCGCTTGATGAAATCCAGATTGTTGAAATCATTGGCGATTATGAGGCGGCGAAAGTCCTCCCGCGCCCATGGAGAGGCCGCTTCGATCTTGTCTTTAAACAGATTTACCGCCGAATAGAGTGCATGATCGGTCGTTTCTGGAATGCGCACAAGCTCGCCACCAATCGACAAACGTCGCCCCCGAGCAAGCAGATCAAATACCGTAAGTCGGCAAAGGCCGGGCGGCCCGATATGGGCTTCCAGGTCGACAGGGACCCCCTCCACGTCGAAGACGAGATTGTCGTAGGCCTTGGAGTGCCAACGGACCGAAAATCCCGAATGTTCGATGACTTCCCGGGCTCGCCGGAAGGCAAATGGCGGGATTCGGAGGTCGACGTCGGAGACGGGGCGCTGAGCGGGGTCGGCGTAGAGAAGATGGGCCGTCGCGATGCCCTTCACGACGAGCGCCGGGACTTCGGCCCCTTCCAAGAGGCGGACGACGCGCGCAGCAACACGGGCCCCCTTCGCTTGCAGAATCCACGCTTGGGGCGATGGGAGAGGAGTGGTATGGGGCATCGGCCGAACTTGGTTTTGGAACGGTCACTTCGGTGACCGGGGTTCGCGGGGATACCCGCGGAGCCGCCGCCCCTCCCGAGAGTGGGCGGAGCCTGAAGGAGTTTGACATCCACCTACCGGCGAACACCGGAGGGGACTCCCGCAACGAATGCGGCAGCTACCTCCGGAACCATCCGGCCAGGGACCCTTACCATGTCGACGAATACCCCGTCCAAAGAGCGAAAAAAAGCCGATCAGCAGGCGCTCGCCCACGATTCACCACTGACTTTCCTCTGGATCGTCACTGCGCTGAAAAAGAGCTGGCCCCTCGTGCTTGCGCTCACGCTCTTGGGCGGCGGCGGCTCGATGCTGTATTCGAAAACGCTGCCCCGCGTCTATGAAGCTTCTGCGACGGTTGAGTTCGATCCGGACGTCATTCGACCGATGGGCGAGAAAGGGGATCAATCCCGTTTCTTTGGCGCGTTCGTCGACATTCGCGAGTACTACGAAACGCAGTATTTGCTGATTTCTTCCGACCGGGTGCTTTCGCAAGTCGTTCGCGATCTTTCCCTTACGACGGACGCGAATTTCGCCGGAAAAGGGGCGGTCCTCCCGCTACCGATGGAAGACGCCGTCGGGGCACTTCGAGCGCGCCTTCGCGTCGACCCGACCCGTGGAAGTCGCCTTGTGACGATTCACGTCGAGGACGGAAACCCGGCGCAGGCGCGGAAGCTTTGCGACGCGGTTGCGCGGGGCTACGTCGCCCAGAATCTTGACAAGCAGGTCTCAGCAACGAGCGACGCTGTCGTCTGGCTCTCGTCTCAGCTTGAACACTTCAAGGGGGAACTTGAGACGAACGAGAATCAACTTCACGAATTTCGTAAGAAGAATGACCTGCCGTCTTCTTCTCCGGAAGACGTCTCGAAGATGATTCGCTTGGAGATGCAGCACTACGATGAGGCGCTCTCGCGGACGCGCGTCAAACGCCAGGAATTGTCTGCGCGATACACGGAACTGGCGAAGGTCAACGACGGAAATCCCGATCAACTTCCCGCCTCCGAACTCCTCTCCAACGCGTTTCTCGCGCAGCTTCGGAAGAACTACCAAGATGCTGTCCGCGATCGCCGCGAAGCGATTGCGGAGGGGAAGGGGGACAATCACCCCAGTGTGAAGCGCGTCGACGAGAAGATTTCGCAGGCGAAGAAGGACCTCCTCGAAGAAGTTAAGAACATTCAGGGGGCGCTTGCTCGTGACCTCGCACAGATTCAGCGTCAGGAGTCGGGGGAGTCGGGGCTCTACGAAGAGTCCAAAAAACGCGCCGTTGACCTCAACCTGAAAGAACTCGAGTACCACCGGCTCGATCGCAACCGTGCCCAGAATGAAAAGGTCTACGGCGTCCTCATTGAGCAAATGAAGAATGCGGACCTTGCACGTATGATGAACATCAACAATGTTCGTCTCGTCGACCCGCCCGCGGAGCCGAAATTTCCGATTCGGCCGAAAGTTGCCACGAATGTACTCGTCGGCTTTGTTGTCGGTATTCTTGTCGGACTAGCCGTCGCCATTGGCCGCGAGCAACTCGACAACACCATCCGCACGCCGAATGACGTCGAGACCTACCTTGGGACGACGTTCCTCGGCCTCTTGCCGCTCTCGGCGGAGGATTTTGGTGGCGCCGACCGTACCGCGAAGAAGAAGCGGAAGCGCCGGCAGGAGACTCCGACGGTACTGCCCCCGGAGCTCTATGTGCACGAACGGCCGCTGAGCGGCCTGGCTGAGGCGGCGCGTACGGTTCGTACGAACCTCCTCTTCATGAACCCGGACAACCCCCACCGCCTCATTCTTGTGACGAGCGCGGCGCCGTCGGAGGGGAAGACGACGGTCGCGTGCTCGCTCGCGATTTCGCTCGCTCAGTCGGGGAAGCGGGTCTGCATTGTCGATTGCGATATGCGTCGCCCGCGTCTTCACCGAATCTTCGATCGTCTTGGCGACGCCGGAATTACAAACGTTCTTGTCGGCGAGGCGACGCTCGACGAAGTGGCACTTCCGACCATCGTCGAGAATCTCGATTGCGTTCCCTCCGGGCCGATTCCGCCGAACCCCGGTGACGTGCTTCACTCGGTGAAATTTCGCCAGTTTGTGGAGGCTCTTGGTCAGCGCTACGACAAGGTCATTCTCGATAGCCCGCCGATCGCGGCCGTTGCCGACAGTGCCATCATCTCAACGCTCGTCGACGGGGTCATCTTCGTGATCCGCGCCTTCCAGACGACACGAGCCCTCGGAAAGCAGGGGATGCGAGCGCTGCGTGATGTAGACGCGCCGGTGCTCGGCGCCCTCCTCAATGCCGTCGATTTGGCGAAAGAAGAAGGGTACTACCAGTACTATTATTACAAGCGGGAAGGCTACGCCCCCCGTCACGCCGCCGGCACGATTCCCGGGATGGAAGAGGCGGGCGATGCGGCCCCGCCGCCGAACTGAGCCCCAACATGGCGCGCGCCCCGTCTGCACCCCGATCCCCCGCAGAGGCTCCGAAGGCGCCCCGGTTTGTCCGGAGGGCGCCCGTCCTCTTCTTCTTCACCCTTCACGTTCTCTTCGCGGCGGCGCTCGCCGCGTTTCTTCGTGGCGTGCTCCAGCGCCCCGACCCGCTTTCGAGTGGGCTGTGCTTCGTGGCAACGAGTCAGGCGACGGCATTTCTGTTCTTCGCGTGGGACAAGCGGCTCGCGATCCGAGACCGTTTTCGAATCCCCGAGGCATCGCTTCTTGCTGCCGCCTGGCTATTTGGAAGTCTTGGAGCCGCGTTTGCGATGGTCCTCTTTCGCCACAAGACCTCGCGGCCCGTCTTCTGGTTTGGCGTAGGCACAGCGCTCCTTGTCCACGCGCTCCTGCTTTCATCCCTACTTATCTGAATCGACGGTGCGTTCGAGTTCAGGGAACCCGGAAAAGGCGCGAAGGTCCTTCGAACCCTGGGCGCGTTCGCCGCGCAAGTCCCGAATCACCAGGGCCCGAGCCGACGGTGACGACGCGTTGAGCGAGTTCCGTCGGAGCGTCCACACGGCGAAGAGCGCTGGCTTCCCTTCGCGCGCAACAATGACGGTTTCGTCGACGATACGAAGCTGAAATCTCCCGGCGGAGTTCGCGACCCGTGGGGTCGCCCGAGCGTCTCCACAAAGGACGAAAATGCCATCGTCGGCGAGCACGCTGGCGGCCGCTTCAATGTACGCTTCAACCCCGCCACGGTACTCGATCCGCGCATAGGCGCGCTGAACGTCGAGGGCATCGACCGCCGTATCTGGTGGGAAGTACGGGGGTGTACCGGTGATGAGTGGAAACCCGCCGAGCGGGACTGCCGAAGCGTACACCTCGCGGTTCCGGAGATCGCCAAGGAACGCCTTTGCCCGCGATTCAGGCAATTGATTGTGGGCAAGGTTCTTCGTGACCAACGCGAAAGAGAGTTCTTGCGCTTCCACGCCGACAAATCGCGTTTCTGGCCATTTCCACGCAAGATGAAGCATTACCGAGCCGAGGCCGCAGCCGAGGTCGAGGGCGTCGGTCGGGGCGACGCCCTCGCGGGCCCGATAGGCGACGTACGCGGTTGCTACGTCATCGACGGAAAAGCGATGACCCTTCGCGCGTTGGAAGACCTCAAAGTCCTTCGTCAGTGCGTCGCAAGTCAGCGGACCAAGGGTGGGATCGACGGCGATGACGCGCGGGGGCATTCGGCGCATCTAGCGCGTTTGCTGGCTTACGGGGATGCCGATCGGGCGCTCGTCGGCAGGACGACGGGGGCAGCCACATGAGCGCGCGCGTCGGCAGCCCGCTGGAGGAACGGACCCTCCGGGCGACGCGCACCGAGCTTCGACCACAGCGTTGCCGCCTCCCCCCACGCCCCGCTTTCTTCGGCCCATGTGGCCCAGGTTTCGTACAGGTCATCTCGCTCTGGAGCCCGTTCCGCCGCCTTTTTTACGAACGAAATCGCGCGAACGAGCCGCTTTCGGGAGCGCTCTAGGGCGGCGGCATGCATCAGGTTTTCGACGCACTCCTCCGGTTGGTTGCAACCGAGTCGCCCGAGCCGATCGTTGGCGTTTTCCAGGTGCGCGTCATCGCCGACTTCTGCGTAGCGATCGGCGAGGGCGCGCAAACAGAAAGCCCGGTCGTCGACTTCGTCCACGTGGGTGGCAAAGGTCGCCAGCGCTCCGGCGTTCCCGGCGGCCGCTTCAAACGCGGCCGTCAGTGCGTGGCCCCGGCATTTTCTGGGCTCCCGTTCGCGCAAGGTGGCCGCGAGAGCGAGCCCCGTTTGAATGCAAAGCGCACGGGGATCGGCGGTCGCCGTCGCCGAAGCAGCGCACCACGCTTCGGGCGTCTTTACATCGTGGAACAGTTCGTTCGCGCGGCGTTCGACGAGGTCACTCCTTCGCGGGTCGCGAAGAGAAATTTCTGAATCAATACGAGTTCGTGTCGCCGGTAGCCGATTCGCAATCGCGCTGGAGATCGCGTCCAACATCAGGATTGCGCGCTCCTGCACTTCGGGGCCAGCGAGCGCCCCTTTTGTCCCATTTCCGAGGTCACTTGCCTCGTCGCCAGTTGCGGACGCGCCGCTGCGCGGAACCAACTCCATGGCGTGGAAGTAGCTGCCTACGAGAAATGGCGACTCGGCGGAAACATACGGAAAAGTCGTGCGATCTTCTTGAAAGGCAAGCCGGTATTCGAGGCGCGCTTGGGAGGGATTTCGGCGAAAGAACCAGCGGGCCAGGATGAGGTGCACGCGGCCCGAATGCGGATTGCGCGCCAGGGCGCGATCGGCAAAAGCAAGTGCGCGGGGATCGCCGGACGCGCCGGCTGCCGATGCGCCGAGAAGCGCGAAGTAGCCATCGGCCGGGTGGCGCGCGAGGGCGGGGCCGAGGGCATCAAGAAATGGTGCGAGCGGCGCATGCTTTTCGAACACGGCATCGGAGGCCGTTCGAAGTTCGATCGCCTCGCGAGAGCGCTCCTTCGAGCGTCCGGCAAACGCAACGACAAAAATCAGCGCGCTGACGGCGGCGACCCCGCCAAGGCCGAAGCCCTCGCCGACGCGACGTGCGGCCGCGGTGATGGTTGTCGGTCGTGCCGTCCTGCCGCCGACGACGAGAGCCGCGCATACGGCGAAAATTGCCGCGATTCCAGGCACTTCCGAGTTGAAGTCGACGAGGTTGTGGATACCCGCCGCTACAAGCGCTCCGTACGCACCCGCCGGCAAGTGGGACCGCTCAAAGACGTTTCGAGGTCGGAGCGCTGTGACGAGGGTCGAGAAAAAGAGAAGCGCGACCGGAAGTCCCCACTCGGCGAGCAGCTGGGCGGGAAGGTTTTCTGGGTGGGTGAAAACGTAGTTGTCGCGGGTCCCTAGAAAGCCGACGAAAGCAGGCTCAAAGGCGCCGCGGCCGACACCGACCCAACGCTGGGTCCAGCCGTACGCGAGCGCCTGCTTGGCGAGGCTTAGCTTGCTGGTGTCGCGGTCGAGGAGTTCCGCCGACACCGGGTCGAAGGCGGCCACAGCGAGAAGCGCAACAAATCCGGCGAGAATCAGGGCCGGCAGCGCATAGCGCGCAAAGCTCTCGTGACGGCGCTTGCCGTGCCTCGCGACGATCGCCACCGCCGCGAGGCCGATACCCAGCGAAAGAAAGCCGCCGCGGGAGCCGGTCGCTACGGACGCAGCGACAAGCAGGAGTGCGACGACGGCAGCGATCGAACGTGGAATGGAGGGATTCGCAGAGAGTACAATTCCGAAGCAGAGGATCGCCCCGCCGTTCAAGTAGGCCGCGAGGTGGTTGCTATTGAGCAGAGGGGCGGTGTGGGCACCTTTCTCCATTTCCGGAGCATAGATCCCGAAGACTTTGGTCATCCCGAATGCCGGGTGAATCAGAGCCGCGATCCCCATTGCGACGGCGGAAACGACGAGCACGCGCTCGAGAAGAAATATGTCTTCTCGCTTGTCCGCGATACGCACGGTCGCAAGAAAAAGAACAAGAAGAAAAGCCCCTTGCGCGAGAGCTACTCGCGTCGAAGCAGGATCAAGAGAGATCGGGTGCATTCCGAGGTTGGTCGCACCCAACGGCCGCAAGGCATCTGCGTAGATCGCGGCGGTGTCTGGCGCGAGGGCGCGGAGGACTCCCGCCGGCAGGGGCACCAACTGAAACGCAGTAAATGCGAGCGTACCGACGCCGAGAAGGACGATCGCGGCGGCGCCTGGCCGCGGTTCCCAGGTGGGGTTTTCCCGCCACGCGACATAGAGTGTTGCGAGCGCGAGTAGACCAGCAACCACGAGTCCCTCGGTGTAGAGCCCACCGATCCACTGGGCCGCAACGAGGAGCGTGGCCGCGAGAAAAAACGGGGCACGCGGAACCGACCGCGGCGGGCGATGCTCGCGGGGCCGTTCGCTCTCTGCGTCTTCCGGCTCCGCGTCCCGGCCCACGCGGGGCTGGTGGTCCAACGATGCTCGACGGCGTGCCACGGCTAGCTCTCCTGTCCAACGCTGCCTGCGCTGCCTTCCGGTTTCGCTTCGTCGCCTTCGTCGTCGTCCGCCTCAATCCTGCTCGCGTAGGCACTCCATTCTTCCTCGGACTTCCAGACAATCGTCGCAAGGAAGGAAAATACAAATACGATCGGCATTCGCTGGCGGAGAACCAGGCCAACGTTCGCGAGACCGAGCGCGTAGGCGACCGTAAGCGGGACGACGAAAAGCAAGATGATCGCGACTAACGTTCGGTCCTTCCGCCACAATTGGGGAAGGCCACGAAATGCCTTGTAGGCAAGGAAGGTGGTCACAGCAGCGTCGATCTTTCCAATGTGAAAGCCGAGCGAACCCCCTTCCCACGGGAAGGGCGCGAACAGAGTCACGATGATTCGAATTGGGAGCGTTGCCCAGGGATTTCCGCCATCATCGAATTGAACGCCGGAGCCACCGCGCGCGTTCGAATTGACGACGTTCGCGCTCGTCCCGATCTCAAATGTCGTCTGCGCCTCCGTCGCAAGGTCCGTGAAGATATTCGATGCGGCCGCGATCGCCAGGCCGATGATGGAGAGCGCAAAGATCGCCAGGAGTGTCCTACCGAACGCCTTGCCGTTGAGGCCAACGAGGCCGACCAGGACGGGCCCCACGGCGACGAAAAGAAGATAATTTCGGACCAGATACAGGCTCACGAAGCACGTGACGGCGATCGCGAGTTGGAGAACCGAGAACTTTTTTGAGAGCCGAATCGCCGCCGCAAGTGCCCCAAACACAAAGAAAATGACGAGCCCGTCCTTGTACATGTGGCACGTGTAGAGGACGAACGAAGGAAGGAAGAGCATGACCGCAGTAATGCGAAATGCCTTCTCCTTGTCGGCGCCACAATCGATCGCAAGCGCATAGGCATTAAGCGAATTCAAGCAGGTGAAGAATACAACAATGACCGCGCCACCGATCATTGTCACTTCGCCGTTCAAATAGAATACCATCGCGAAAATGTTGACAGGAAGCGAGGCATGTCCGATCCAGATGATATCTTCTTTCGTTGCATAAAAGAAGCCGCGAAGATTCCACATCTTTGCGGTCATATCCCCAAGTACTTGGTACTGGACCCAGTCGCCGCTGGTGCCGCCATTCGTAAAGAACTCCACATTCATCGAAATCCAGAACGCTGCGAGGCGTGCGACGTACGCGATCAGCAGCAATCCTACAAACCGCGCGCGGTCTGCGGGGGCGACGAGTGCATTCGCCATCACGACGAGGAGCACAGGGAGGGCAAGGGCGAGGAGGATTCCGAGCATCGGTGGGTACTTGCGCGGGCGGCACCCAAACGTTGGGCGCAAATTTGAAGCGAGTTTGAGCGTGTCGGCTCCGTCGGCAATCGTGGCGGCGAGCTGAACGTCTGCGGTAGATCTAGCGGAAAACGGCGC
>JAAFHJ010000082.1 GCA_013298325.1 Myxococcales bacterium
GGCGCGGCCTTTCGCTGGTTTTCGCATGCGCCCGTCGCCGGCGAATCGTCTACCGAGGCGGCGAACCTGCGGGTCGGCCAGCTCGCCGACCAGGTCTACATCGGCCTCGCGCTGACGGCGCTTGCAGATCCATCCGTGCTCGCCGCCTCCTCACCGCCTTCGCTCCTCGAAAAGCGCCAACGAGATCGGTACGCGGAAGAGGCGCGTGCGGTCGTGCGTGCGCTGGAGGCGTCCTTCGCGGCGCCCGACGGCGGCTTCTACGGAACGACGGAGGACGCAGGCGCGCGCGGCATCTTCGCCCAGCGGCGAAAGCCGATCGACGAGAACGCGTTAGCATCCCTGTTTTTATTGAAGTATACGCAACTGTCGGGCGAAAAAGACGACGCCACGCAGCAACACGCCCTCCGCGCGGCCGCTGCGGTCACCGTCCCATCCGCCGTCGATGCGCGCGGCCGGATGCTCGCCCCGATCCTCCTCGCCGCCGACGCCGCCGCAACAAACGCACGCGAGTAGCTGCGCACCGGCCTCCGCCCCGCGAAACGCTGCAGCGGAGAATGCATCCCCCCTGGCCTGGGCCAGCCGTTTCGGTCGCGGGACAGGGGGGCAGCTGCGAGCGAGCGCGAGAATTCCTCAGGATTTTCTTGTGGCACGGGATGTGGTGCTTCCGCCCCCATGTTTGCCCCGAACTGGCTTCCGCTTCGGTACTCGTGGCCCCTCGTGCTGCTGTTCGCACTTGTTGGACTTCCCACGCACGCGTTCGCCCAGCAGGGGGCTTCAACGGAGTTTTCCGTCGTCGGACGCCGCGCAATGTTGGGCGGTCAATCCGACAATTCGCTCGTCGCCATGCTCACACTCCCCTTGGGGACGACACGCGTTCCGGGAAGCAACACGCGGCCTCTTGCGGCCGCGAAGAAGGGGGAAATCGCCGCAGAGCCGCCCCCCGAACTGGCGCCAACCGCGCCCCAGCCCCCCCTGGCACGTTCCCGTGCCGCTCCCCAAGACTCCGTACTTATTCAGCGTTTGCTGGATGGAGCGATGCGAACCTCGGGCGTTGCGCAGGCCCTCGAACGGCTTTCGAGTCTCGCCACAAGGCAACGGAATGCGGCGCTCCTGCCGACGGTCCTACTGCGCGCCGGTCGCAACGCCGACTTGCGAGCAACGTCGACGACCGATGACCTCGGAACAACCAATGAAGACGCAACGAGTGCCGCTCGCGTCTACTACGAAGCGCGATTGACCTTTCGCCTCGACCGGATCGCCGCCGGCGATGACGAAGCGACGCTGGAACGTCTCCGCCAAGACCTGATCGCGCAGCGTACGAAGCTCCTTCGCGAGGTCGTCGGCGAACTCAACCGGCGCAACCGCGCGCTTCGCGTCCTTCAAACAAGCGATGACGCGACGGTTCGGGAAGAAGCGCTCGACGATGCGACGGCGGCGAACGCGACGCTCTTCGCCCTTACCGGCATCACGCTGCCGCTTCCCGAAGACGGACGTTAAAACCCATCCTCAACGTCGCCCGATTTTCGCGGAACTTCGGTGCGGACACGATCGGCGCGATAGGCCCGTTCGATCGCATCGAGCCGTCGAAGCGCATCCGAACGGAGCGCAGCGAGCTCGCGACGGAGATGTTCGATGTTCACTTCATTCTTGAGATTGACGCGAAAGTCGGTCTCCGCCTGCGCGCGATCTTTGATCGTTTGACGGTTCTGACTCATCACGATCAGCGGCCCCTGAAGGGCAACAAGGATCGCGAGGAGCAAATTGAAGAACGTGTACGGATAGCGATCGAAAGGCTTGTGCAACACCTCGTTGACAAGAGACCAAGCCCCGGTGAGCACAAGCAGGAACAGAATAAAGGCCCAACTACCATTGAGTTCGGCGACCTTATCGGCAAGGCGCTGCCCAAAGGTCAGATTTTCTTCAAGTTCCTTGAGCGCATTGGTAGCTGCACGCTGGGAAAGCAGCGAGTTTGTCTCCCGAAGACGCTCGGCCATCTCGGACAAGATCGTGAGGGCCGCTTTAGGGCTTCGCGCGAGATGGGCGGCGAACTCGTCGCGCGTCAGTTCGAGGAGTACCGCGTCGGTGATCGCTTCAACGCTCGCACTTCGCGGCTTATCGTCAAAGAGGGACAGCTCGCCGAAATACTCGCCGGACGTGACATCCTTCAGGACAACACGTGGAGCGCTCGCCACGCTTCCAGATTCCGCCGTGTGACTCTCTCTCTCGGCATTTGCCACGCTCGCCGGCGCGACATCTTCGGATTTTCCAGGCAGAAAGATCTGAACGGCACCCGTCAGAACAATATACATAGATGCGCCCGGATCTCCCATTCGGAAGACCGTTTCCCCCGGCGCGAACGGGCGCTCCAGGAGGCGGGCCGCGAGCGCTTCTCGGTCCTCCGAGGCGAGCGTGTCGAAGAGCGGAAGCTCCGCGAGCAAATCGGCGTGGCGCATAAGGGCGCCGATGGTGCCGTGCTCAACGCCTCGCGGCAAGCTCCTTCGGCGACTACTTCAGGCACCGCCAACGGGTCGAAATGTGCCAAGGTCACCGCCCGATGCATCTCCCGGGTTGGGCCACTGAACTTCTCCCGCTGGCGATTCTCCTGGCGACCGTCGTGACGGTCGTCAGTCGCCTCCCCAAGGTCGACCTCGGCCACTCGAAGGCCTTCGAGCGCCGCCGCGTGCTGAACTGGCTTCCGGCCGGCCTGACGTATGCGTTCCTCTACATGGGGCGCTACAACCTCTCGGTTTGCACCGACAAAGCCATCGGTGCACTGACCTACGACCAGTTTTCCGACATCTCTTCCATCGGAAAACTCGTCTACGGTCTCTCGTTCCTTTTGAACGGGCCGCTCACCGATCGTCTCGGGGGCCGAGCGACGATTATCCTCGCAGCGGCCGGCTCGGGGCTCGCCAATCTCGGTCTCGGCTTCCTCGTGCTCAAAGGTGTGCACTCGCCCTCCGAGCTGCACGCGCTCCAAGCGCTCTATGCGGTGAACATGTACTTTCAATCCTTCGGTGCCGTCAGCATCGTGAAGGTGAACAGTGCATGGTTCCACATCCGCGAGCGTGGGACGTTCGGCGGAATCTTCGGCATTCTTATCAGTTTGGGCCTCTATTTCGCCTACGACTGGTGCAACTTCATTGCAAAGAAGCTGCACGTTGGCTGGGCCTTCTGGGTTCCGTCGGCGATCCTTTTGGCTTTCGCCGCCATCGATACTCTCCTGGTACGGGATCAACCGTCGGACGCCGGGCACCCGAATTTCCCGCTCGGCGATGCGAGTGAAAGCGACGACGGGCCGGCCCTTGGCCCGCTCGGCGTGGCCAAGAAGATGTTCACCAATCCGGCGATCCTTCTGATTACCGCGGTAGAGTTTTGCTCAGGATTCCTCCGAACGGGGATCATGGACACCTACAAGCCGTTCGCGGATGCCGTCGGCCGGAAGGAAGAATTCGTCCGACACAACTGGGGTATCCTCAACTGTACGGCGGGGATTCTCGGCGGTGTATTCGCCGGCGTCATCTCCGATCGCATCTTCCAGTCGCGCCGCGGCCCAGTATCGGCGGTCTTGTACGGCGTGATGGTCGTCGGCACCGGTGTCGCGATTGGGACGCTCGTCGTCCCTGGGTTCGCTGGCTGGCCGTGGGTGCTCATGCTGCTCGCCATTATCGGCGTCCATGGGATGCTTTCGGGCACCGCAAGTATGGACTTTGGCGGAAAGAAAAACACCGGTGTCGCTGTCGGCTTGATCGACGGATTCGTCTACTTCGGTGGCGCGCTCGGCCAGTACGTCCTGAAGCACACCATCCCTGCCGACAAATCGGCAGCGGCGGGCGACCCGAAGAATTGGTGGACGTGGCCCGCAACGCTCCTGCCGGTCGCCATCGTCGGCTTCCTGCTTACGACGCGCCTCTGGAACGCGAAGCCGTCGTCCAAAGCGTCGGCCCACTGACGATGCAGCGTCTCGCGGGGCGCTGCTTCAATCGTGAATCGATGCGCGTTCTAACGGCGTTTGCCTAGCCTTCTCGGATCGCGACGGCGAGGCGCTCCGCCAGATCGACCCCGGCGCGGGTCGGTCGTTCGAGAAACCGGCGATTCCACTCGGTGTCTCCGGTGTCTTCAGTCACGCGAAACCGGTGGCCCTTCAGGCGATCGGCGAAGCGTTCCGACCCTTCGTAGAAACGAAACTGTTCCCCGGCCGCACGCACAGCGATGTCGAGCGCTTTGCTTGGTTTTGCAGCGAGATAGGTGACTGCAAGGAGCGACTTGCTCGGTAAGTATTTCGCAAGCGCGTCGAGGGAAGCGTCGATGTGAACCGCATCGAGGTACATGGTAACCCCCTCCCAAACGACGGCGACCGGCCGATCGCCTGTCACCTCGCGCGCGAGGACGTCGACAAGGGCCCGTCCGTTCGCGACCGTCGCGAGAGACGGCGGGCCCACTGCAACAAGGGCCCGGTCGGAAAAGTCGCAGGGGGCAAACGTCACGTGGTCCGACGCAATGCCGGCCTGCTCCAAGCGACGCCGTTTCGTCGGTTGAGTACTCGGGTGATCGATCTCGATCGAGCGGGCGAAAACGTCTTTGAGACGGTAGGCGCGCGCATCCAGCCCGGCACCGAGAACCACCAATGTTGCGTCGGCATGTTCGCGGGAAAAGGCGACCAATGCGGCATCGATCGCCGCGGAACGGAGCTCAAAATGCCGCATGCGCCCGCCGTCGAGCGCGTCCTGAATGGCGCAAAAGCCGCGTGAAACACGTGGAAATACCCCGCCAAGACGCAACGGGACCGCGTAGGGCCAGCCGAGGAGGCGCACGGCGTAGGGGTCGTGGCTTACCGGCGCCCGGCCGAGGGAGGCAAGCCCCCGAAGAAACGCGACCCAGGATGCGGTGTGACTCGGTTCCCCTTCGCGCATAGCCTCTATCCTAGCGCGCTTGACGGGCGATGCGTCTCGTTGCAGAAGCGCGGCATGCTTTCCGACATCCGCACGAAACTCGAGGACCTCCAAGGGCGTCTCATGACGCTAAGGGGGTATCTTTGACGTCCCGAGGCTAAAAAACGACATCGCTCGCCTTGGCGATCGCACGCTCGCGCCCGGTTTCTGGGACGACATGAAAAAAGCTCAGGCAGTTACGCGCAAGCGCTCCGCCTTGGAGCAAACGGTAGAGACGTTTGAAAAGGCCGTGCGCGACGTCGATGACGCCCGCGAACTTCTTGAACTCGGCGTTCAAGAAAACGACGAGCCGACGATTCAAGAGGCGGAGGGACTTCTTCCCGCCCTCGAAGAGCGCGTCCGCAAAATGGAGCTGAAGCGCATGCTCGCAGGCGAAGCGGATCACGCTTCGGCAATCGTGAGCATCCACCCGGGTACCGGGGGCACGGACGCGAAGGATTGGGCGCAGATGCTGCTCCGAATGTACCTTCGCTGGTGCGAAAAGCGCGGTTTCAAGACGGAAATCCTCGACTTCGCGGAAGGGGAAGAAGCGGGCATTGACGGTGCATCCTTCTCCGTGACGGGCGAGTTCGCCTTCGGCCACCTGAAGGCCGAAAATGGCGTACATCGCCTGGTCCGGATCAGCCCCTTCGACGCAAACGCGCGCCGCCAAACGGCCTTTGCGGCCGTCGAAGTAACCCCCGATATCGAAGACGAAATCGATATCGTCGTCAAAGACGAAGACCTCGAAACGACGACGATGCGCGCCGGAGGTAAGGGCGGGCAGAACGTCAATAAGGTCGAAACTGCTGTTCGAATGAAGCACATTCCCAGCGGAATCGTTATCGTTTGCCGCGCGGAGCGCTCGCAGCATCAAAACCGGGCCCTCGCCTTGAAGATGCTCAAAGCAAAGCTGTACGAGCAGGAAATTCAAAAGCGGGAAGCCGCCAAGAATGCCTACGAAGCATCAAAGACGGACATCGCGTGGGGGCACCAGATTCGCTCCTATGTGCTCGCCCCATACCGCTTGGTGAAGGATCTCCGGACCCAACACGAAACGGGCGGCGTGGATGGCGTTCTGGACGGAGATCTAGATCCGTTCATCGAAGCGTATCTGATGGCAGCCGCCGGGGGGACCCTGCGGAAGGGCGGCGCCGAGAGCACCGACGACGTGTAGCCGCTGCCTTTGCAGGGCACGACAAAAGGCGCCTACCGGGACTCCCCGGTGGGCGCTTTTTCACAATCATCTCCGCCCGGCGAGGCGCCGGAACGGAGCGCGTCCTCACGCTCAAGCACGCGCTCGGCGACCGCCTCCAAAAGTTGGACGCACGGTTCACAGCCGCCGCCGCAGCATCGCGGTCGTGGCCCCTCGCGAAGGAGCGGACGGACGCAATCGATGTAACATTCCGCCAAACCGCACTCACGCGCTGCCTGGAAAAGAACACGATCGCGTTCGGAGGCCATGACGGGAGGAGGTAGCGCCCCGCTCCGAAGGAATCAACGGTGGCTGACGTGACGGACGCTCACGTCGCTCGATACGTGACCGTCCCAAATGCGAGACTTCCACGTCGATCCCGGGTTAGATCGCGCGCATGTCCGATCGACCGAACCGCATCCCGCGCAATCTCGTGCTCGATGCCCGGTTTCAGTTCAAATACACTGGGATTTTAGTCGGTTCGGTCGCGTTGGTCCTCAGCCTTTCCGGGCTGTTCCTCGTACGGACGACCAACACCGCCCGCGACGTTGCTGCCGTCGCCGTCGACGAGGCCCAGCGGGCCCTCAACGAATCGCGGGCCAATGCGAAATTGGCGAAGCAAAATGCGCTTCTGGCCGACCCGGACAATGAAGATCTCGCGGCGATTATCGACGCCGACTTGAAGAAAAGTGACGAAGAGGCCGCAAAAAAACAGACCGATATTCAGGAGATCCGGAAGGCGGTCGACAAAGAGGTCACGCTGATGAAGCGCCTCCTCGGCGGCACCGGCTTGCTTACCGTTCTTGTGCTCCTGTTTACGGGCCTCTTTGTCACCCATCGCATCGTCGGCCCCGTCCACAAAATGAAGCGTCTGCTTCGGCGCGTCGGTACCGGGAAGCTCGCCATCAAAGAGCGTCTTCGCCGTGGGGATGAACTGGAAGATCTCTTTGATACCTTCCTCCAGATGACGTGGTCCCTCTCGGCCCTTCAGCGCGGGCAACTCGCGACCATCGAAGCGACGCTCAAAGAGGCCGAGAAGTGCGGCGCGAGCCGCGAAACGCTAGAGGGGCTCCGCGCGCTGCGCGCCCAAACGGCGCTTTCCTTGGGAATTGAGCAGATGATGCGGCGGAGCCAAGTCGACCTCCGCGTATCGGAAATCGGTTTTGATGCGGTGAAGAGTCCCAGTCAATCACCGCCCAAGCCGGGCCAGAATGGGGGCATCTGATGAGTCACGACACCTTTCAAGCGACCGTCGATACACTCATTGAGAATTTCGCCCGTTTTGACTACTATCCGACCCCTCTTGTCGACGTAGCTGTCCTGATTGCCCAGGCGGACGGGCAGATTGATCCGTCGGAGCTTGAGATGCTTCGAGATGTCATCTCGCTCGTCTTCGGCGCTCGGATGCGCGCCAGCCTTGTGGCGACGCTTGTCAACGTAAGCATCGAAGTCACGGAAGCGGCGGGAATTGAAGGGCGACTCCGTTTGATCGCCGCGATCCTTCACGATTGCGAAAGCATTGAGGAAGGGGTTCGCTTCGCCGCCCTTGTGGCCCACGGCTCCAAAGGCCTCGGCGCCCCAGAAAAGGCAATGGTCGCGCGATTGGGTGCAGCCTGCATGCTCTCCAGCGAGGAAGTCGCGCGGATCATCGCCCACGTCCAGGCAACGGTGCCGCCCGAGCCGCTATCGTCAAAGCACTCGATCCCCCCCGGCGTGTAGTCTCCGTGGGAAGCGCCCCCGATCTGCGCTAGACGCCGACCCACTTATGGTCGACGCGACGGAAAAGCAGACGGGGCACAGCGCGGAACAGGCGATTATCGACGGGCGCAAGTCCAAGGCGGCGCGAGCCCGCGAAGCGGGGCAAAATCCGTTCGCGAACGACTCCAAGCCGCTGCTTGGCGGGATGACGACGCGACTGTCGGACGCCCGGAACCTCGCACAAACAGCACTGAATTCAGAGGGGCGCTTCGACACCGACGCTGTCGCTGCCGCCGTCCCCGGACTCCTCCACGTCCGCGGGCGCCTCCTCGCCATCCGGCGCACCGGTGGCCTCACGTTCATGAAGCTGCGCGAAGGGGACAGCGAGCTCCAGCTCCTGTGCGACGAAGCGGCGATGGGTGCATCTTACACCGATCTCGACCCCCTCGACATCGGCGATCTCGTAGAGGCGGAGGGGGCGCTCACCGCGTCGAAGCGGGGCGAGCTCTCGCTCTCCCCCAAGCGTGTCCGTTTGTTGACGAAAGCGTTCCGCCCGCTCCCCGAGAAGTGGCACGGCCTCTCCGACGTCGAAACCCGCTACCGCCAGCGTTACGTCGATCTCGTCGCCAACCCGGACGTCCAGGACGTCTTCCGGGCGCGCACGCAGATCTTCCGCGCCGTCCGCGCCGTCCTCGATGACGACGGCTTCCTCGAAGTCGAAACGCCGACGATGCACTCGCTCATCGGCGGGGCGGCGGCGCGCCCCTTCGAGACCCACCACAACACGCTCGACATGGACCTCTTCCTGCGTATCGCGCCGGAATTGTTTCTGAAACGGCTCCTCGTCGGCGGCCTTGAGCGCGTGTACGAGATCGGGCGCTGCTACCGGAACGAGGGGATCTCGACGCGCCACAACCCCGAGTTCACGATGCTCGAGTTCTACCGGGCCTACGCGAACTATGAAGACTTGATGGACTTCGCCGAGGTCCTCCTCCGCGAGGTCGACACGCGCCTCGCCGCAGCGATGCCGTCAAAACAGCCTGCCTGGAAGGCCGGTCGCCCATTCACCTTTGATGAACCGTTCGTTCGCCTCCCGATGGCCGACGCGGTCGTTCACGGGGCGAAGAAGGCGGAAATCGCCGACTGGATCGCAGCAACGTCGCCGGAAAACGGCGGTGGCAACGGTCTTGTTGCGTTGCTCAAACCGGACTTCGTCGAAAAAATCAAAGAGTGGTCGAAGTCCTCGAAGCGCGCGAAGGGGATCGACTGGGGAAATTTCCGAAAGGGATTTCTCAAGTGCGACAATGACGGGGAGCGCCTCTTCTGCCTCTACGAGTACCTCGTCGAGCCCTACCTCGCGGAGGACTTCCGAAGCGCCGACGGAACGAAGAGCCTCCCGGTATTCGTCACCGACTACCCCTTCGAGACGTCGCCGCTTGCTCGAAAGAACGACGCCAATCCGAAGCTCGTCGACCGCTTCGAGCTGTTCGTCCACGGCCGCGAATTGTGTAATGCCTTCAGCGAACTTAACGACCCCGAGGACCAAGCAGCTCGGTTCCAAGAGCAGGTCGATAAGAAGTCCCGCGGCGCCGAAGAGACGATGGACTTCGACGAGGACTACGTGCGCGCCCTCGAACACGGTATGCCGCCGGCCGCCGGCTTCGGGATGGGCATGGATCGCCTCGTGATGATGCTCACGAACCAGGCGAGCATCCGCGACGTCATCCTCTTCCCCCAGCTTCGCAAGATCGAACAATCGGCGCCTACGGACGCGAAGAAGGATGATTGAACTCCTCGGAATTGTCCTCTTCTTCGCCTCGAAACCATTCGCAGCGAGTTACCGACGGGCGCTGCCAATTCTTGCGACGCTCACCCAGATCTTTCTCGCGCTGTGGGCGATTGCGTGGCTAGCGACGGCCGCGTTTTCCGCGATTCTATCGCCGGGAGCCTTCTTCCAAGCGTGGGTCGGCTACACGGCACTCGGTACGCTCGCCTTTCTGCTCGACCTCATCTGGGTCCTCGGGCCGACGACCGTCTTCCTCCTGGCGAGCGTTTCTGACTTCCTCGGGCGCCACAAAAAGGGGCTCACCGGCGGTGGGTTGGTCGTTTCACTTGCCGGCTTCGGCGGATTGACGTTTTGGAGCAGCCGCCTCCCGGTGCTTCCCGGGTTTCGGTTTTCCCCCCAGGAAACGTTCGTCCGCGGTGGCGCCATTCTTTTTGGAGTGGCGAGCGCGGCATTTCTCGTCGGAACGCTCTTCCCGCTCCTTCTGGATCTCCTGGAAAAGCGCTCCTTTGTGCCGACGGTTGCCGCCCGGCACGTACGTACGAAGAAGTCCGGATTCCTCACGGTTATCAGCACATTGTCGATTCTGAGCGTCGCACTCAGTTCCTGTTCCTTGTGCGGCGTTACCTCCATGATGGGAGGATTTTCGAGCGATCTCAAACGGAAGATTCTCGGAAACAGCGGTCACATCGTCGTCGACCAGGAGAGCGCCGCCCCCTTTGGTGGCAGCGACGACCTCCTCACAAAGCTTCGCGCCTCGCCGAAGGTCGTTGGTGCGACGCCGGTGGTCCAGGGTGAAGCGATGGCCCAGTCCCGGGCAAACCTTGCCGGCGTTATCGTTCGCGGCATCGACCCGGCGACCCACGGGACGGTTACGGAGCTCGCGAACAACGTCGAACTCGGAAAATTCGACTGGCTCGAAAACCCGGAAATTCTTGCCGATTTGCCGCCCGAGACGGTGATTGGCGTCGGCCCCAAGGGGGAGCCCTTCCACAAAGGGGTCACGCGGAAGTCCGAGTACGACAAGCTCGATCCCGCCGTCCGCGACGCGATCAAAAAGGGGCCGGATCGAGCAGGTATCGTCGTTGGTCGGGAGCTCGCCAAGACGCTCCAGCTCTTCATCGGCGACGAAGTGACCCTCGTTTCGCCGATGGGGGACCTCGGCCCGATGGGCATCCTCCCGCGCACCCGCCGCTTCCGCGTGGCAGGGATCTTCTTCTCGGGCATGTATGAGTACGACGCGTCCCACGTGTACGTCACGCTCGGAACTGCCCAAGAATTCTTCGGGACCGGCGACAAGATTCACGCGATTGACGTGAAGGTCGAAGATGCTGACCGTGTCGATCTCGCCGTCCCCGACGTCACCGCCGTCGTCGGCGCATCTGCCGCAAACACCGAGGCGCTCAAGCCAGAAGCGGTTCCCGATGGCGCCCCGAAGGGGACCGTCGCCCGCCCCGGCACCGGCCTCCGGATCCGCGATTGGCGCGACATCAACAAGAACCTCTTCTCGGCATTGAAGCTCGAAAAGTTCGTCGTTTCGATCCTGCTTACAATCGCCGTGATCGTCGCAAGCTTCTGCATCGTGTGCACGTTGCTCTTGATGGTGACCGAAAAGGGGCGTGAGATCGCGATCCTGAAGGCGCTTGGCGCAACGGATGGGTCGATCCTTCGCCTCTTCATGCTCGAAGGGACGATCATTGGAGCCTTCGGTTCCGCCTTCGGCGTGGCGACCGGTCTCGCGCTTGTGACCGGTGTAAAGTGGTTCGGGCTAAAGCTCGACCCAGACGTCTATTACATCGATAAGCTCCCGGTCGCGGTGAATCCAAGTGACTTCGTGGTGATCGGCCTCGGCGCGATGGCCATTTGCACCCTCAGCACCTTTTACCCGGCCTGGGCAGCGTCACGGCTACGCCCCGTCGATGGCCTCCGGAACTCCTGAAAGCAGAATACGATGGCTCTCGTCGAAGCGAAGAACGTCAAGAAGGTCTACGAGCACGAAGGGCGCTCTCTGGAGGTCCTTCGTGGCATCAATCTTACCATTGAAGCCGGCGAGATGGTCGGCGTCGTCGGCCAATCCGGCGCCGGAAAGTCGACCTTTCTCCACTGTTTGGGGACGCTAGACATCCCGACCTCTGGCGAACTCTTCGTCGATGGGTCGGACGTCACAAAGCTGTCCGGTGCACGCCTCGCGGACCTGCGTAATCGGAGTCTAGGCTTCGTATTTCAGTTCCACCATCTCCTCCCCGAGTTCACGGCAGTAGAGAACGTCTTCATGCCCGGACTCATTCAAGGAAAGCGACGGCGCGAGCTGGAAGCACGTGCTCACGATCTGCTCACCGACGTAGGCCTTGGGCATCGCCTCCACCACCGTCCGACGGAACTCTCCGGCGGCGAGCAGCAGCGCGTTGCGGTGGCGCGGGCACTTCTTCTCAATCCGAAATTGCTGCTTGCCGATGAGCCGACGGGAAACCTCGACTCAAAGACCTCCAGCCAGATTCACGAGCTATTCTTCACGATCAACGAAAAGCACGGGACGACGATTGTCGTCGTGACGCACAATGCCCAGTTGGCCGAGAGCATGCCGCGGGTGGTGACGCTTCGCGACGGGCGCGTCGAGAGCGACGTTCAAACCGGGGTGACCCGCGGCGGAACGAAACCAAACGCGCCTTCCGAGGAAAGCGCGAGCAGCTAACGGTCTGACCGGACGGTCACCACCGAACGACGACCTCACTCGGAACGACGGTCGCTTCGCAGCCGGGGATCTTCACATTCACCGGCAGCGAGAGGCTCCCCGGTTCCTTCGACGGGGTCGCGCCGGGACCGACGGCGCGGCTCGCTGCGTTTGAAGGCACTTCTACGAACGGAACGACCTGCTCGGCACGAAGGGTCTTCGCGACGAGGGGGGCGCAGGCGAGACGGACGTCGACGTGGGACGGATTCGATTTCGCTTTCGCGACCCCAACAATCGATACTTCGAGGCGATCAAACGCCCTTTCAACGATTTCTTTCGCTGCCTTGAGCGTCACGCTCGCCGCTTTCTGGTCGAAGGTGGCTCGTGGCGGCGGCTGGTCGAGGGGCAAGAGGCGCACGGTGTCCCCCTCGGCGACCTGGGAGACGTCAAAGGGTTCGGCGCGCACGTTCTGCATGACGAGCACAAGGCTCCGAGGGCCGTCGACGTGGACGACCGCCGGCTCGACTTTCGGTGCCCCCTTGACGACCAGGCCGGCGGGCGGGGTCCCGGAAACACTTACCAAAATGGGCACATCGCGCTCGACGCGATCTTCCCAATCGAGCTCCAGGTAGGCGGGCTCAATCTGCTCGACGGAGAGTCCGGGCGGGACCTTCACCAGGTTTGCGTCGAGGAGCACACGCTTGGGCGTCCCCTGGCGCAAGTCGACTTCGATCTTGCCGAGTTCATCGGCATGCACGTCATCGAGGACGATTTTCGGCCCCCGCACGGTGACGCGCACGCGTGGCGGCAGCGACGTCATGAGA
>JAAFHJ010000083.1 GCA_013298325.1 Myxococcales bacterium
TGCAGACTTCAAGGAAGTTCTTGTCGCCCATCGCTCCGAAGACGACGGCCCTCGGTCGAACGCCTCGTGCATCGAGGGTGGCGGTGAGTGCGCGGACGCCGTCTTCGTTATGGGCGCCGTCAAGGAGCCAACGACCGGGAAATCGCCCGTCGACCGCGGTGACCGTCTCGAAGCGCCCCGGCCAGGTTGCGTCGGCAAGTGCCGCCTCGATGGTTGCGCCGTGAAGGCCGCCGCTGGCAAGAACCGCGCGGGCCGTGGAGCGATTTTCCGACCAAAAATCGGTATTTGGGGTCGTCTCTGCCCCGCCCGCATCGACGAGGACGGCGCCGACCTCTGCGGCGCGGCGCTCGATCGCCGCACGTGCCTCGGCACCCCGCGCGCCCGCCGCAACGCCGAGGGAGGGCCCAAGAATGCAAGGTACACCTTTTTTGAGGATGCCGGCCTTCTCACGCGCGATCGCAGCCCGCGTCTCGCCGAGCCACTGTTGGTGATCGAGCCCGATGCTCGTGATCGCCGTCGCGAGCAAGCGCTCGCCGGGCACGATGTTCGTCGCGTCGAGGCGCCCGCCGAGGCCGACCTCCAGCACCACGAATTCGCAGCCGGCCGCTTCGAAGGCGAGGAGCGCCGCGAGCGTTGCCGTTTCGAAGAAGGTCAGGTTTTCAACGAGGGCGCGAGCGAGCGCGACGGCAAGCGCATCGTCGGCGATGGGCACGCCATCGATGCGAATTCGTTCCGCAAAACGGGCAAGGTGCGGCGACGTGTAGAGGCCGGTTCGGAAGCCGGCGGCGCGAGCTCCCGCCGCCACCATGGCCGCCGTCGAGCCCTTCCCATTGGTACCTGCAATATGCACGTATTTGGCCGCCGACCACCGAACACCGGTCGCAGCGGCAGCCCTCTCCATCCCCGCGAGGCCGAGCTTCATGCCGCCGTGCCCGCGCCCGTAGAGGGCCGCGAGAAGGGGGGCGAGTGCGTCCGTGGAGGCGGGGGTCACGCCGCCGGGCAGTGGAGGAGCGCACAAATTCGTTCGAACTCGCGCTTCATGTCGGTCCGCGGGACGATCCGATCGATCATCCCATGATCTTTCAAGAATTCGGCGCGCTGAAAGCCTTCGGGCAGCGTCTGCCGGATCGTCGCTTCGATCACGCGCTGCCCAGCGAAGCCGATGAGTGCCCCCGGCTCCGCGATGTTTACGTCGCCAAGCAGAGCGAAGCTTGCCGCCACACCACCGGTCGTCGGATTGAGCGAGACGCTGATGAACGGGAGGCGCGCGTCGCGGAGGCGCTCGCGTGCGGACACCGTCTTTGCCATCTGCATGAGGCTCAGGATCCCCTCCTGCATGCGCGCGCCGCCCGAGGCGGAGAGGAGAACGACCGGGAGGCGCTCGGCGATCGCACGCTCAAACATGCGAGTGATCTTCTCACCGACGACGCTCCCCATGCTTCCGCCGAGAAATTCAAAGATGAATACGCCAAATGCGACCCGGCGATCAAACATCGTTCCGTGGCCGGTACAAATGGCGTCTTTCCAGCCTGATTTCTTCTGTGCCGCCGAGATTCGGTCGGGGTAGCGCTTCCCGTCTTCAAAACCGAGGGGGTCGGTCGGGACAAGATCGGCATCCCAGGCGTGGAAGCTCCCCTCATCGAGGAGCAATTCCAGCCACCTGCGGGTACTTAGCTTGTGGTGTCGTCCGCAGTGCTCGCAAACCTCGAAGGTCGCCGCGAGACGCTCCGCGGTGAGGGTTTCCCCGCAGCCATCGCACTTACGGAAGACCCCTTTGCCGAAACTCTGTTTGAGACTTGCGTCGAGACCGGCAGGTTTGCGAGCGGGAAGCATCGTTCGTATCTTTCAGACGGAGATTACGGCGAGGTCGGAGGGGACTTTGAGCGTCGGCTCGGTGCGCTCCTGCACTTCGCGCGCAGAGAGGCCCGGAGCGACTTCGCGGAGGACAAGGCCGTCTTCCGTGACGTCGATCACGGCGATCTCGGTAATGATGCGATGCACGACGCTCCGGCCGGTGAGCGGAAGGGCGCATTCTTTAAGAATTTTCGGCGATCCGTCCTTGGCGGCGTGCTCCATGATGACGACGACACGCTTGGCCCGCGCGACGAGATCCATCGCGCCGCCCATCCCCTTGACCATCTTGCCGGGGATCATCCAGTTGGCGAGGTCCCCTTTTTCGGAGACTTGCATCGCGCCAAGAATGGCGAGGTCGATGTGCCCGCCACGGATCATTGCGAAGCTCTCCGCGGAGGAGAAGATCGCGGAACCCTTGAGCATCGTTACCGTTTCTTTGCCGGCGTTGATGAGGTCGGCGTCGACGGCGTCGGCGGTCGGGTAGGGGCCGATGCCGAGGAGGCCGTTCTCACTCTGGAGAACGACTTCTACGCCATCGGGGATGAAATTGGCGACCAGCGTCGGCATGCCGATGCCGAGGTTCACGTAGTAGCCGTCACGCAGTTCCTGGGCCGCCCGGCGAGCGACCTGTTCACGGGAGAGGGTCATGATCGTTCTTTCGTCGGCGCGTTCAGTTGCGGATGGTGCGGCGCTCAATGCGCTTTTCGTAGCCGGAGCCGACGACGACGCGCTGAACGTAAATGCCCGGGGTGTGGACTTCATTCGGGTCGATCGAGCCGACTTCCACGAGCTCTTCGACTTCGGCGATCGTGATCTTCCCCGCCGTCGCGATCATCGGATTAAAGTTCGCCGCGGTGTTTCGGTAGACGAGGTTTCCGAAGCGGTCCCCCTTCCACGCTTTCACCAACGCGAAGTCGCCAACGATGCCGCGTTCGAGCACGTAGGGGCGGCCATCGAATTCCCGAATTTCCTTCTTATCCGAGTATTTGGCCACCGAGCCATCCGGCGCGTAGCGGAGCGGGAGACCCCCGTCGCTGACCGCGGTACCGACGCCGGTCGGGGTGTAGAAACCGGGAATGCCAGCGCCGCCTGCACGGAGGCGTTCGGCGAGCGTCCCTTGGGGAACAAGCTCCACTTCCAGCTCCCCCTTCAGGTACTGGCGCTCGAACTCTTTGTTCTCGCCGACGTAGCTCGAAATCATCTTGCGAATCTGTTTGTTCGCCAAGAGAATTCCGAGACCAAAATCATCGACACCGCAATTGTTTGAGACGAATTCAAGGTCCTTCGTGCCGAGCTCCCGGAGGGCCGCAATGCACATTTCGGGGATGCCGCAGAGGCCGAAGCCGCCCGCGAGAATGGTCGCGCCGTTCGGAATATCTGCGCACGCTTCCGCGGCGCTCTTCTTCACCTTGTCCATGGTGGCGGCAACCTAGGCGGAACCGTCGGGAAGGTAAACGACGCTCTGCGCCACTTTTTGCGACCGGTCGCCAGCGCCGCTGAGCGGCACCGCCGGCGCTGGGAGAATTTTGGCCCACGGGGCGCCGTCGTGGAACCCTTCGACCGTGCTCCGAAACCTCTTCGCCGCCGCCGTCGCCCTCGTCCCCCTCCTCGTTCCGGGCCTCGCTCGCGCGAAACCGGCAATCACGAAAGTGAAAGCCGGCACCGTGATCGTGCACAAGGGGACCGTCGACGATGGAACCCCGCCCAAGGCTTCAAAAGAGCACGAGAAAACGGTGGCCCCGAAGAAGCCCAAGGCGCCCCCTTCGGCAAGCGTCGGCTCGCCTTCGTCTGGAAAGCTCGAGAATGGCGTCCGCTTTGAGGACGAGCCGGCGGCCCGCTTCACGCCGAGTTACGGCACGAGTGACGTCCGTTACGGCACCTCGGAAATCGTCGCCCTGGTCCATGGCGCCGCGAAGTCGGTGGCGAAGCAATATCCGGGGAGCGTCCTGAACGTCGGTCAGTTCTCCAAACCGGGCGGGGGCGACGTCGACCGGCACGCTTCCCATGAAAGTGGCCGTGACGTCGATTTGCCCTTCTACATCAAAGATGGAAGTGGCAAGCCGTACCTCGCCGGCGGTTTCGTCCCTTTTCGCAGTGATGGGACGACGACACTCTACAAAGGGCTCCATTTTGATGACGCGCGAAACTGGGCGCTTGTTGCCGCCCTTCTTCGCTCGCCGCATGCCCACGTCTCCCACATCTTCGTCGCCGATCCCCAGCGCAACGCCGTCCTCGCCTACGGAAAAGCTCACGGCGCCGACCCAGATCTCCTCGCTCGCGCCGCCGGGCTGATGGTTCAGCCGACCGGCGTCCTCCCCCACGACGATCACTTTCACGTCCGGATTGCGTGCCCGTCGGGAGATGGGAAATGCGTGGAAAATCCTGCTCCTAGCCGTCGCGCGAAGAAGCACCCGAAGGCAAAGGGGGGCAAGACGGGGAAGGCGCACGGCGGAAGCGGAGCGACCCACACGGCTGGGAAGGGAGTGACCAAGGTCGCGACGAAGGCGCCGGCGAAGCCGGTCGAGGCCGAAGAGACGACGACCGAAGAGAGCTCCGCGGAGGATCCCTTGGAGAAGCTGCTCTCCCCGCAAGTCGAGGGGCTCGGGAGCATCCATATGGGGGCGAAGCGCGACTGAGCGCTGGATCGAATTCCAGCCGTCCCCCGCTTCGTAGAAAAGGCGCTTTCCGAACCTCGGAAGCGCCTTTTCTTACGAATGAATACCTAGTTATCGTTCAATGAGTGCCGCAGCTTCCCAGGTGCGAAATGCGGGGCGATCGAGGAGATAATCTCGGTAACGGGCCACGACCGGCGGCACGTGAATTTCGTAGCTTCGAAAGCGCGCGGCGATCGGCGTCATGTAGGCATCTACGATGCCAAAAGCGCCGAAGAGGCCCTCGCCGTGGCGGCCGGTTCCGCGCCCGTCGGCGATCCGGGAACAGAGGCGAGCGATGTCCTCCTTCACGGTGTCGTCGACGTCGACCGGCTCTGGTGCCCGTTGGAGATCGAAGGGGCACGACTCGCGCAGGGCGAGGAAGCCGGCGTGCATTTCAGCGACGATGGCGCGTGCGGTGGCGCGATCATGGCGATTGCCGGGCCAGAGATCGGTTTGTTGCTCGGCGATCGTCTCCGCGATGGCGAGCGAGTCCCACACCGAGTGGCGCCTGTCCCCGATCTGCTCAAGAAGACAAGGGATTTTTCCCGACGGCGAGACGGTACGGATCCGCTCGGCGGTGTCCGACTTGTAGAGGCGGATGACCTCTTCCTCGAAGGGGAGGCCGCTTGCTTCGAGGACGAGCCAGGCGCGGAGCGACCACGAGGAATAGCGCTTGTCGGCGATGATCAACTTGAACATCGCGCACCTCGTAGCGGAACCGTTGCTCGTCTGCGAATGTTCTCGCCGGTGCCGGTTCTCGCGACCGTCGACTTCCGCTAAAGCCGTCCCCATGTCCACTGCACTCTACACAGAGCATCTCGCGCACGTGCTCCGCGGTACCGAGACCGCGCTCGCAACAAGTGGCTTTGAAGCGGCGGTTTTTCCCTACGGAAGTTACCGAAGCAAGAGCCGCTACGACGACCAGGATTTCCCCTTTCGGGCCGCTCCGCATGCCGAATACGTCCTTCCCCTTGGCGAACCCGACGCAGTTCTCGTCGTCCGGCCGGGGAAAGCGCCCGCGCTCTTTCGACGCGCTCAAACGAGCTTTTGGGAGAAACCTGCCCCGTTTGCCCACGGGTGGATGCTCGAATCCTTTGAAGTGCGGACTTTCGACGACGCTGAGACGCTGCTTGCCGCGGTCGTTACGCTGGCTGGGGAAAAGGCGGCGGTGGTTGGCGAGGACGCGACCGTCGCGCGTCGCTTTCCGAACGAGCATCGTGATCCGACCGCCGTCGTGACCGCGCTCCACGAGCTTCGGACCCGGAAGACCGCGTGGGAAATCGAGGCATTGGCCGTCGCCGGAGCGCGGGCCGCCGCCGGTCATCGCGCGGTGGCCGAAGCGTTTTTCGCCGGGCGCCGCTCCGAGTTGGACCTTCATCTCGTGTATCTTGCAGCGACCGCCCAGGATGACAGCGAAACGCCGTACAAGAACATCGTGGCGCTTGGGCGTAATGCTTCAATTTTGCACCATATTGCTTACGGACGGACGGCGACAGAAGATCGCTCCCTCCTCGTCGACGCCGGCGCACCCCATGCCGGCTATGGGTCGGACATCACGCGCACGTGGGTCCGCCGCGATCGGGCCGGCGCCGCCGCCGCCTGGGCAGACCTCGTCGGAGCCATCGACCGCATGCAACTTGCCCTCATCGCGGCGGCGACGCCGGGCGTCGACTACGAGGCGCTCCACGACTCCTGCCACCAGCAGCTCGCGACGATCCTGGTCGAGCACCGCCTCGCGAAGGGGGCCCCGGAAGCGCTTGTCAGGTCCGGTGTCACACGCGCCTTTTTCCCTCACGGGCTCGGCCATCACCTCGGCCTTCAAACCCACGACGTCGCTGGCAAACCGCGCCCGCCGCGCCCGGAAAACCGGTACCTGCGCAATACACGTACCATTGAGAATGGTCAGGTATTTACTATTGAGCCGGGGCTCTACTTCATTGAAGCCTTGCTCGAACCGCTGCGCAAGACGCCGGCCGGCGAACAGGTCCTTTGGGCGGAAGTCGAGCGTTTGAGCCCCTTTGGCGGCGTACGCATCGAAGACAACATCGCCATCGTCGAAGGCGCCCCGCGGAACCTCACCCGCTCGGCGATCCCGCAGGGGGACGGCTCGGGACTGTAAGCGACAGTCCCGGACCGCTTTTCTAGGTCAACAGCGATTGAGCGAACTCCATCTCGCCATGGTGGGTGAGATTGAGGAGGAGGGGCGTAAGGGTCGCCGCCCCCGCGTCGTAGGCTTCGGTATCGGAGCCGGGGTCGGGGGCGTGGGTGCAGCCCGGGCCGCCCAGCCAAAGGTATTCTTTCCCGCGCGGATCTTCTCGATAGTACACGACTTCTTCGTACTGGCGCCAACCAAGGTGGGCGGTACGGACGGAGCCATCCCACCGCGCGGGGACGTTTAGGCTCAACAGGGATTTTTTTCCCGACTCGAGGAGCTTCTTTGCCAAATTCGAGGCAAGGGCGGCGACTTGATCATAGTCGGCTCCGCGGTCGGCACTCGCCGCAAACCCCGGGATTCCACGGAGGGCCGCTTCGCGGGCAGCAGCGACGGTTCCCGAATAGAACGGGTCCTGCCCGAGATTGAGCCCCTTGTTGACTCCGGAAATCACCAAATCGGGGCGGCGAGGCAGGAGCCGGACGCCGCTGTGGAGAGCGACGTAGATGCAGTCGGCGGGCGTGCCATCAAGGGCGAAGACGCCGTCTTCGACGCGCTCAATGCGGAGCGGCGCATGCAGGGAAAGCGCGTGGCTTGCCGCGCTTTTTTCCGTGGCCGGGGCGACGACGACGACATCGGCCCAGGTTGCTGCCGCGAGTCGAAACGCACGTAGGCCCGGGCTCAGGTAGCCATCGTCGTTGGAGAGGAGGAGGAGAGGGCGCATGGCGGGCCGATACCGCGGTTTGCGGGCGCCCGCGAGGGGCAACCTCAGGAAAAACCTCGGTTGAGCTGAGCGACCGAGACCGGTTTAGAGAGTGTCTAAAATTAGACAATGTCTTGACGCGCGGCCGCTGAATTGAGTATGTTGCGGGAGTTTCGTGCTCGGCGTCGCCACCCCAGGAGAGCGATGCTGAGCCAAGTCGCTGGCCATCGCCGGCGCAAACGAGCCGATGGAGCCCTCGAACATGCGAATCTTGAAGCGACTTTCTCTCCCCGCCGCCCTCACCGCTGCCGCCCTCGTCGCCGCCTGCGACGAGCAGAAGTTCCGCGCCACCAACGAAGGTCACTACCAGGCCGACGACCCGGGTGAAGGGGCGAAGAAGACGGAAGCCAAAGCGGAGACGAAGGAAGCAAAGAAGGAAGAGGGCATCAAAATTGATCGCTCTCTCCTTGCCCAGTTCGACAAGCTCCCCGCCGCGTTTGCCTCCCCGAAAAACGTCCCCTCCGAGGCGAAGGTATCCCTCGGGAAGCAGCTCTATTTCGACGCTCGTCTTTCGAAGAATCAGGACGTTTCGTGCAACAGCTGTCACGACCTGGCAAAGTACGGTGTCGACGGTAACCCGCGGAGTTTTGGGCACAAAAAGCAGCTCGGTGGACGCAATTCGCCGACTGTCTACAACGCCGCTGGCCACTTTGTGCAGTTCTGGGACGGGCGCGCCGCCGACGTGGAGGCCCAGGCAAAAGGCCCGATCTTGAACCCGGTCGAAATGGCGATGAAGGACGACAAGTCGGTCGTCGCCGTTTTGAACTCGATCCCGGAGTACCAGGAATCGTTCAAGAAGGCGTTCCCGGACGCCAAGGAGCCGGTGAGCTACGACAACCTCGCGCTCGCCATCGGCGCCTTTGAGCGCACGTTGACGACGCCGGCCCCGTTTGACAAGTACCTTGCCGGCGATGAAGCGGCATTGAACGACGAAGAGAAGAAGGGGCTCGCCCTCTTCTTGTCGACCGGATGTACGACGTGCCACACCGGCGTCACCGTCGGCGGTTCGATGTATCAGAAGCTCGGACTTGCGAAGCCGTGGGACCGCCCCATCACCGACACCGGGCGCAAAGCGGTTACGAAGCAGGACGTAGACAACCTGATGTTTAAGGTCCCGTCCCTTCGTAACGTCGCGAAAACGGGCCCCTATTTCCACGATGGAAGCGTCGCGACCCTCGACGAAGCGGTCACGCTCATGGCGAAACACCAGCTCGGCAAAGAGCTGAAGGCGGACGAGGTGAAGTCGCTTGTGACCTTCCTCGGCGCCCTCACTGGCGAGCTTCCGAAGATTACGCCGCCGGCGTTGCCTCCGAGCGGTCCGAAGACGCCGAAGCCGGACCCGACCTGAGCGCGCTCTGCGAGGCGTCTGCCTCGGGAACCCTCGCGGAAACGCGGGGGTTTCTTGCGTTTAGCCTTCCGATTTCCTTCGAAAAACCGTTGCGGGGCGCCCCAAACTAGTGACAGGCGCCTCGTGCGCGGGCAGACTCCGCGCCGATGCGTCGCCCCCGCCTGATCCGCCTCCTCCCTGTGCTTTTTCCGATGATCGTCGCCTGTGCGAGCGCCGCACCGGTCGGGCCGCTTCCGCCGCCAACGACCGCCGAGCCGGCGCGGATCGAGCTCACGATGGCCGGGGACGAGCGGCCGCGCGCCCTCTCCGTCGACCAAATCGACCTGTGGCACGGCACGGCGGTCGCGGACCCCTATCGTTGGCTCGAAGACGGGGAATCGGCCGCGACGAAGCGCTTCGATCAGCAGCAAAATCGGTGGTTTGCGAAGTATCTGGCGAGCGTCCCGGCGCGTGGCGCCTTTGAAGGCCGGATTGCGAAGCTCCTTGAGCGCGGCTCGGTAAGCCTCCCTGTCCTTCGAAAGTCGAAGGGCAAGTCGCTGTACTTCCACCAGAAGCGTGAAGGCGCCGCCACCCAGCCTTCCGTCTACCTCCGGGAGGGATTTGAGGGCAAAGACCGCCAGGTCCTCGACGGTGCTGCGCTGACCGCCGACGGCACGGCCGCCATCGATTGGTGGTTTCCGAGCCCTGATGGCAGCAAGCTCGCCTGGGGCCGGAGCGAATCGGGCAGTGAGGAGTCGGTCCTCCACGTTCGGGACGTCGCCACCGGGAAGGACTTGGAGGATGTCATTCCTCATACCCGGCATGCGACCGTTGCGTGGATGCCTGATGGGAGCGCCTTTTATTATACGCGCTATCCGGCGCCGGGCGATGTGCCTGCAGGGGAGGAAAAGTACGGTTCAAAGGTCTTTTTCCACAAGCTGGGAGCGAAGCCCGCTGCCGACGTGCTGGTGTTCGGAAACGGCCGCGACAAGACCGACACACCCCAGGTCCAGCTTTCGCCGGACGGGCGATGGTTGCTCGTCTCCGTCCACCGCGGCTGGGACAAAACGGAGCTTTTTCTGGCAGATCGAAAGACCCCGGCCCTCCTGTTTGCGCCGCTCGCCGGCACCGGCGACGCCAAAGCGATCTACGACGCGCGCTTTGTGAAGGATGCCCTCTGCATTCTTACGAACAGCGAAAATCCGAAGTTTGATCTTTTTGCGGTGAAGCCGGAGGCCTCTCTCGTTCGAAAGAACTGGTCGAAGATTGCTGGTGGCGATGCGAAGTCTACGTTGACGGACTTCGCGCCGACGAAGGATGGGTACGCGCTGACCTATTTGGAAGATGCGGCGAGTCGCGTCGAGCTTCGGGATCGCGGCGGCAAGAAGGTCGGCGACCGCGCCCTTCCGACGCTTGGAGCGGCGGCGATCGGCGGCGCCGACGATGGGAGCGAGACCTTCCTGAGCTTCGCCTCCTACGCGACGCCCCCGGTCGTTTCGCGGATGGAAGCGACCACCAAGCAGCTCCCCAGCGGCCTGCGGCTCTTCTCGCGGGTCGGCGGGGAGGAGACCGGAGCGGAAGATATTGTCGTTCAGCGTCTCTTTGCGAAGAGCAAAGATGGAACGGCCATTCCACTGTTTGTCGTCGCAAAGAAAGCAGTTTTGGACGGGGCGCCCCACTCCACCATTCTCTACGGGTACGGCGGTTTCAATGTGAACCAGGCGCCGACCTATTCGCCTCGCGTGCTGAGCGCAGTTCGCGAAGGGGCCGTCTGGGCGACCGCGATTCTCCGCGGCGGTGGTGAGTTTGGCGAGGAATGGCATCGTGCAGGAATGCTCGACAAGAAGCAGAACGTCTTCGACGATTATTACGCCGCTGCCGAAGCATTGATCGCTGCGAAAATTACCGATTCTTCCCACCTTGCAGCGATGGGCGGATCCAATGGCGGGCTTCTCGTCGCTACGGCAATTACGCAGCGTCCGGAGCTCTTCCGAGCTGGGGCGAGCCTCGTGCCGCTGACCGACATGCTTCGCTACCCTCAATTTCGAATTGCGAAGCTCTGGGTTCCCGAATACGGGACGGCCGAAGACCCCAAACAGTTCCCTTACTTGTACGCATATTCCCCGTACCACAACGTAAAGTCGGCGACGCGCTACCCGGCGATGTTGTTCACGACCGCCGAGAGTGATTCGCGGGTTGACCCGATGCATGCTCGAAAGATGGCGGCACGCCTCCAATCCGTTCAAACGGATAACTCTCGCGGGATCTTCCTGCGTGTAGAGAGCAAGGCGGGCCACGGTGCTGGGAAGCCGACGACGAAAGTCGCCGCCGAGTACGCCGATGAATTGAGCTTTCTCTTCCACGAGACGGCGCTGGCCGGCTGGTGATCATGCCGCGTGGCTCTGCAGGGCGCTCGCCGCGGGGCGCTCTTCACGCGCAGCCGCGGCGCCGAGGGCAAAGCCGAGCCACGTGAGTTGCGGGAGGACCGGGAAGGCGAGCCCACCGGCGGCGGCCGGGTCCCTCTCGACCGGCTTCAGCGTGACGTAGCCTTCGCGGACGAGGGCGCGGAGCGTGCTTCGAAGCGCGGTCGGCTCCGTTCCCAAGAGCGACTGGAGGGCGCTCGGGGTGGCGGGGCGGGACTGGCGGGCGAGCGTGTGGAGCGTGGCGAGGAGGCGGAGGCCGAGGGTGTCGTTCATGGCGAGCGTCGTACCGTGGGGCCTGAACATGCGTCCAGAAACAGGCGTCGATTGTTTGCAAAATATCGATTTTGCGTCGGTTTGTTCACTGTACGTCTACGCATCGGGCGGCGCCTGTTCAGTGTTATGTGTGCACGATGCATAGAATAAGTGGCGCGGGTGGTCGCGACGAAGTGCGCTAACAGGCCACCCATGGAATCGTTACGGACCGCGCACGCTTCACGCGCCCAGGAGGCCGAGGTTGCCGTCGCTCACGCGGAAGCTCGGGTCGCGAACGTCTCGCGGGGGCGCGTCGCGACCTTCGTGGTCGCGCTGATCGGCTTCGTCACGCCGCTGTTTCGCACGGCCGACGCCGCCCTTTTTCAGGGAATCGGGGCACTTGGCGCGATTGCGTTCGTCGTGCTCGTCGTGGTCCACGCCCGCCTCTTTGAAGAGAAGGCCCGCTTGCAGGCGAAGCTCGCCTTTCATCGTCGAGGGCTCGCGCGTCTCGATGGCGCCTGGGGGACCGCACCGACCGACGGCGCCCGCTATGCCGCAACGACCGAGAAACATCCCTACGCCGACGACCTCGATCTCTTTGGGAAAGGATCCCTTTTTCAAAGAATCGACTTCACTGCAACCCGCGCGGGAGAGGCTCGTTTGGCCGAGATACTCCTCGGTGCGGCGACTCCTTCCGCACGCGACGCGCAGGCTGAACGAGAAGCGCCGACCGATCAGCGCGATGCCGTCGCCGAGCTCTCAGAGAAGCTTGATTTTCGTGAAGATTTTGCTGTGCTCGGGGCGCGTTTGGCGACTGAAAAGGCCGATTTTGAGCCGCTCGTAAAGGCGATCGGCGCAATTGATGTGCTTCCAAGTGCGCCGCTTCTGACGTTTGTCGCTTTCACGATTCCTCTGACGACACTTTCGCTCCGAGTCGCAGCTTCTTTGGGCGCCGTTCCGAAGTTTTCCTGGGTCGGCTCGGCGGCGCTTGGCCTGCTCGTCCTGGGCGCGCTCGCGACGCGCCTTCAGGCGACGGCCGCCCTCGGACGCCTGGAGCTCCCCCTCGCACGGCTTCAGGAAATCCTCCTGCGTATCGACGGGATGCGCTTCGAGGCGCCGCGTCTTCAGCGGCTTCAGGCGCGCCTCCGCTCCACCGAGGGGACCGTCGCGCCGGTGATCGGAGCACTCGGTCGCACCCAAAATCTGTATGCTGCACGCAATAACGACATCTTCCGCCTCGTCATTGCCCCGCTCGTTCTTTGGGAACTCACCTTCGCCCTACGTTTTTCGACGATCGCCCTTCGCCTGAAAGGTGTTGGAAACGCAGGGGAAAATGGGACGCTCACCGCGGCTCTCGCGGCGGTCGCCGAGTTCGATGCGCTCCTCAGTCTGGCGGCATTTGCCGCAGAAGAGGAGGGGGTCTTTCCGACGTTCGTGGACGAGCCGGAAAGACCCC
>JAAFHJ010000084.1 GCA_013298325.1 Myxococcales bacterium
CGCGCTGACACTGGGCGAAGACAGTGCCGCGAGTCTCGGCCTGCCGCTGCCGCGCCTGCGGCTGGTGCTGGTCGTGCTGATGGCGCTGGCCACGGGCACGGCGATGGCGGGGGGGAGCGGTCCTCGGTCGGCGAGCAACGCCGCAAGCGTTTGACCTTCCACAAGATCAAGCACAAGGAAGAGCGCCTCCGGCAGTTCAACGCATTCGTGAACTTGGACGACGTTTGGATGGCGAATCGAACGGCCGACGCGCCCCTCGCGGAGGAAATCGGCGACGAGCGCTTCGTCATCGCGAAGGTGGGGATGAAGCACCTTCAACGCGCAAGGGGCCGAAGAACCGCGGAGGCGCGCGGCGCGATAGACGGTCGCCATCCCGCCGCTTCCGAGAACTCCCTCCAAGCGATATCCGCCAACCGAGCGCAGGGAATCTCCCCCTTCGTCCGCTTTGGAAGCCGCCGGTACCTCGACCATAAGTGAGGAAGAGTACTCCAACTTCGCGTGGGCCGGTACTTGCATTCCATGCACGGGCTGGCCATTCTCCGCCGGTGCGCGTCCGACACCTTTTCTCCGTACTGGGGCTTGCCGTCTTTATGGCGACCGCTCGGACGGCAATGGCGTCGCCGGTGACGCTCGCTGCAGCTGCGTTCCGCGAGGGGGAGGCGGCGACGGCCCGCGGTGACTACGCGACTGCCGCCCGCCACTTCGACGACGCCCACGCGCTCGCGCCGCATTTCGCGCCGCTTCTCAATGCCGCTATCGCTTGGGAAAAGGCAGGAAATCCCGAAATAGCCGCCGATCGATTGCAGGCGCTCCTTGCACTCGCAGACGTGCCCGCGGGGAAAGTCCTCGATGCGCGAAGTCGACTTTCAACGCTCGAAAACGCGGTCGTCACCGTCGAGGTCCGCGGACCAGTCGGTGCGCGCGTCGCCGTCGCCCACCGGAGCGCCGCCGACGTCCCCTTCACCGTCCATCTCGCCCCCGGCCGGCACGAGACAGAGACGCGGGTCGCCGGCACGAGGGTCGTCGGCGCGGTTGAAGGGGTCGCGGGAACGCGCATCGTCCTCGACGTCACCCCGGCGCCTTCGGTTCCGCCGCCGATGGTTCCACCGATCTCCGACCGAGGAACCCACGATGCAGGCCCGAATCCCATTGCTTTTGGGGCGCTTGGCGTCGGCGCGGCCGGTCTCGCGGCCGGGGTGACGTTTGGCGCCTTGGGGCTTGCTGCCCGCGGACGACTCACCGACGACCCAAGCGACGCCCGTGCCCACGGCGACGCGCTCCGCTTCCGGACGTTCGCAAACATCGCCTACGGCGTCAGCGCGCTCGGGGTCGGCGCTGGCGTTGCGCTCATCGTGTTTGGGCCCCGGCGGACGATCCGCGTCGCCGTCGCGCCGACGGAACTCACGCTAAGTGGCAATTTTTAAGTCGTTTTTTGAACGCGCTTTGAGCATTTGAAAATGACGACGGGCGATCCCCGTCTCACGCGCCGCCTTGGAGACGTTCCCCCCCGCGCGGGCGAGCGCGAGGGCGACGTAGCGGCGCTCAAAGGCCTCCGACGCGCGCTTGCGGGCCTCGGGAAGCGGAACGTTTTCGGCAAAAAGCGCGTCGACGAGCGACAATCCCGGCCCCTGCGGTGCGCTACCGGCGGCGGCGACGGTCTCCTCGGCGCCGAGCGCGAGAAAGCGTTCGACGGCGAGTCGGAGTTCGCGAACGTTCCCCGGCCAGACGTGGGCGTACCAGGCGGCGCGGGTCGCGTAGGGGATCGCGTCGGGGCTCCTGCCGGCTGCGCGAAGAAAATAATCAATAAGAACAGGAACATCACCACGCCGCGCCCGAAGCGGCGGCAGCACGACCCGCGCAGAGACGAGCCGGTGGTAGAGGTCGTCGCGGAAGGTGCGCTCGACGACGGCACGATCAAGATCCCGGCGGGTGGCGGCGATCACGCGCACGTCGGCGCGGCGGGCCTTCTCACTCCCAAGCCTTCGAAATTCCCCGCGATCGAGCAGCCGCAATAGCTTGGCCTGAAGCGGGAGGTCGAGGTCGCCGATCTCGTCGAGGAAGAGCGTCCCGCCGTCGGCCAACTCAAAGGCGCCCCGTTTCCGGGCGACGGCGCCCGTGAAGGCCCCGCGCTCGTGGCCGAAGAGTTCACTCTCGGCGAGAGCCGGCGAAATCGTTGTGCAATCGAGGACGACGAAGGGCCGGTAGGCGCGTGGGCCGGCCCGATGGAGCGCCTCCGCGACGACCTCCTTCCCGGTGCCGGTCTCCCCTTCGATGAGCGTTGGCAAAGAGGCGGCGGCGAGTCGAGTGAGCAGAGGATAAATTTTGCGAATTTCCGTACTTGCACCGATGAAACCGCCAAAATGGTCGTCGTCGGGGAGCTCTTCGCCGACATGGGCAGCGAGCGCCACCGCAAGTTCGACGGCCCCGATGCGAATGCGTGCACCGTGCCCCGCATAGGCGACCTCCACCCGCACGCCGTCGACGAAGGTGCCGTTCCGCGACCCGAGATCACGGACGCGAACCCCCGCTTCAACGAGGTCGAGCTCGCAGTGGCGTCGCGAAACGGTCGCGTCCGCGAGGCGAAGCGCGCAGGCGGGGCCCGATCCGACGAGCGTCGGTGCCGCTTCGCGCCCGTCGAGCTCCAACGTCGTCCCAGGCCGATCGATCGGCGAGAGGACGGCGCGCGTCTCGGGCATCGCCGTCGGGAGCACCGGGAGGAGCGCGCGGGTCACGTCGTGCATGGCGGGGCAAATCTCCGGGGCTGAAAGGAAAACGTAGCCGAGCCGTGGGGACGAAGGGGACCCGCGAATTTGCTACCCAAGGCGACGCCGGCAAGGGAGAGCCCGCATCAACGGCGGCGTGAGAATACGCAAAGAAACGTGAACGTGGTACCTTTGCAAACTCCTCGAATGGCCTGTCGACTGCGCCCCTGGATCGGTTTGGTTCTGTCGATCTTCGTGGGCGGCGTTGGATGCACCTATAGCGTCCCCGACCTCGTCGCGGCAGCAACCGACGCCGGTCCGATCTCCATCGATGCAGGGCAGCCGCCGACCGTCGACTCACTTCTCGGGGGGCCCGACTGCCTGTTTGGGTGGCGGGGGCCGATGACCGTGACGGCGACGCCCCCCGCCCTCCCGTCCTGGTGCACACAACGCCCGCTTCGCTTTGATCGCGGGCGTGGCTCGGCGACGCTCGGAAACGTGGAAAAGGTCTCCGATCGCGGCCCTTGGGGGGCCCCATCCCGCCTCGGAACGCCGCCGCTCGCGGTCGTCGATGCGGCGCCGTTCTACGATCTCGCCGCGGGGGCCACCGAAGAGGCGGCGACATGGTCCCTCTATGCGGTCGTCCGTGCGCGCCCCCACGCGAACGAAAGTCTTCACGATCACCCGCTTTTTTCGATCGGAAGCCCGTCCGGTCCCGTGGAGGTGTGCCTCTCGTTCAACGCGAACGTCGGCTTCGACCACGGGTCGCTCGAGATTCACGCCAAAGGCGGGACGACAGCGCTACCGCTGCCGACCCCTTCCGACGACCGCCCGGTCCTCCTGAGCTTACGAACCGACGGCGTCGAGACGCGCGTTGACGTTGTCGTGACGAACGTGCGCTTCCTAGCCAGCATGCCGGTGTCGCCAGCGCTCCCTCCGCTACGAAGCGGCAGTGCGCGCCTGTTGGCCGACCTCGGCGCTCTCCAGAACCTTGAGGGGGCCCTCGCCGAGGTGCTCCTCCTCGGCCGCGGCGTCGACGACGACACCCACGAAGGGGTGATGCAGGATCTGGCACGTCGTCACGGCTTCGTGATCGCCCCTTGAGCCAAGGACAACGCCCGTGCCCGCAAACGGGCGCCGGCAACAGCGTCAACGGCGGCGGCAACCGCTTCGTAAAGCATCGAAATATTTAACTCTTTCGCAACCCGCTCGACAGCATCTGCAAAGGCCGCCGCCGATGGCGGACGGGCATCCGGGGCCACGCGAAGGGCGCTCGCAAGCACGGCGAGGAGCGCCTCCGGCGGCCGCTCGACGGTCGGCGGGAACGGGCGAATCCGGCCGCGAACGATTTCAAAAACGGCAGCACTTTCGGGACCATGGAAGAGACGCTCCCCGGCGATCGCCTCCCACCAAACGACGGCGGCCGCCCACACATCGACCCGTCGGTCGAGGGGGCTCCCCGAGAGCTGCTCGGGCGCCATATAGCGCAGCTTCCCCTTCACGACGCCAACCCCCGTAATTCCAGTACTTTCCGCCGCTTTTGCGGTACCGAAATCGACGAGCTTCGTCGTTCCGTCGGCGCCAACGACGATGTTTTGCGGGGAGACGTCACGATGAACCAGGGCGGGGGCCGCCTCGTGGGCCGCATGAAGGCCGCGGAGGAGATCGACGACAATGCGTGTCGCCACGGAGACCGGAAGTCCCCGTGAACATTCAGCCATTTCAGCGTCTTCCGCCCCGTCTTCCCGGCCACGAACGAGCGCGGCGAGAGTGACCCCCGGGACGTACTCGAGGACGATGTAGAGGGCCGCGTCCTCCTCGCGGCAGCCGAGGACGCGGCCGACATTGGGGTGGACGATGCGAGAACCGAGACGCGCTTCACGAATGAATTCGCGGACGTAGACCTCGTCGTCGCGGAGGTGCTCCCGCAAGACTTTCAGCGCGACGAGCGCCCCGTCGGAGTCACGTGCAAGATACACGGATGCCGTCGCCCCTTCACCGAGCACGAGGAGGAGTTCGTAGGGGCCGAGCCGCGGAAACGGGAGCGCTTTATCCATGAATTTCGGAGTTTTAACGCCCAGGCCCCAGAAGAAACGCAAACGCCCCGGGGACGCGCCGTTGCCAGGCGGCCTCTTCGTGGCGGTCGCCGGCGGCAACCCGGTAGCCGAGGTCCTGATTGCGCCGATAGCCCGCATTTTCCCAGGCGCTCGCGAGGGCAGCCGTGTTGGTGACGTCGTCGTTCGAGGGGCCCGAGTCGCCACTATCGACGTACACCCGAAGCGGGCGCACGCTTCCAAGCAACGGAACTTCCCGAAGAATCACGCGATTGTCCCACCAGGTCGACGGGCTGAGCGCGCCAACGAGCCCAAACGCGTCGCTCCGTTTCACGCCGGCGTGGGCGGAAATCAGGCCGCCCAGCGAGGAGCCGACGATCGCCGTGTGGGCCCGGTCGGGGAGCGTCTTGAATTGGGCGTCGACGAGCGGCTTGATTTCGTCCGTGATCATCAGGAGATACGCGTCGCCGTTGCCACCGAACCCTTCGGTCGCATCGCGGGTCGGCGTGAGCTCGTTCCCGCGGTCGGCGCTGTTTCCGATGCCGACGACGATCGGTTCCGCGAAACTTCCATCCTCGGCGGCGCGGTCGACCGCCTGATCGACCTCCCAGGCGACCCCGCCAAACGAAAGGCGCGGATCGAAGAGGTTTTGCCCGTCATGCATGTAAACGACCGGAAAGCGCGCCGCCGTGTTCTCGATCGCAGTCGGTGGAAGATACACGTAGATCGGGCGAGCTGCGGTCGTGTGGGCGGAGACAAAGCTGCTTCGAAAGGTGGAAACCTGACCGGAAACCGCCTGAAAATGCGGGTAGATATGCGTTTCCGCCCCCCGGGAGACCGTGTAGTTCGGCCCGCGTGCCCAGACGCCATTGAGGCGCGGCTTCCACGCGAGGGAGGGGCCGTCGGTCGCGGCAAAGTGGACGGTGACCGAGAACGTCGCCGGGGCGGTCGCAGCCATCGGCGCGTCGACGTCCCAGGAGAGGCCGGCGCCGTCGCCGCGCAAGGCGAGTGAAGCAGCAGGATAGTGAACAAACAAGCGGGCTTCGTCGCGGGGGATCGCCCCGCTGTCAGCCGTTACTTCGGCATCGGCCGCGGGGCTTCCGGCGTCGGAAGGGCCGGTCTCAGACGCGGTTGCGTCGGCGCTCCCCGCGTCGCCGCCGGCATCGGGGCTCGGCGAGTTCGAGACCGCCGAATCGCCGCACGCAGCGAGCGCTGCCCACAACAGCAGGCGCCCCAAGACATGCAGACGGAGGTGCGGAGCGGCCATCGCGCGAGGGAAGCACCGTGCGCGGGGCCATTCAAGGGGGCATCGCCGCCGTCAGAGGATGGTGCCGGGGATCCGGTAGATTTCCTGATTGATCACGATGCTGGCGAGGACCGACTCGTTGACCCAGAGGAAACCGCCATCGGCCCAGCGGGTACCCCAGCTGTTTTGAATCAGAAATTCGCGCCCTTGCGCGCCATAACGGTAGCCGCGAAGGACCATCGCATGGGGCCCAAGCACCCCCCGCGGCGGCGGCGGCACCGAGGTGCCGGCGGGGAGCTGGCTGCTCGTCCAGCTCATCGGCATCGTCACGCCGATGTAGAGCGGTTCGTTCTGCGCGAGGCGTGCCGC
Source organism: Myxococcales bacterium (assembly GCA_013298325.1). GTDB lineage: Bacteria > Myxococcota_A > Polyangia > Polyangiales > Polyangiaceae > JAAFHJ01. Next base: position 6,372 of record JAAFHJ010000084.1, read on the forward strand.
AACCTGATTGAAATCAAGGGTATCGCCGAGGGACTCGATCCCGGTCACGCGAAAAACCGGCGTCCCGTCGGCGCGGGCGCGCTCGGCCTGGGCGTAGCCGTTGTGGAAGCCGGAGCTGCCGTCGGTCTTGTAGTAGCTCGCGCAGGAGGGGCGGTCGGCGTCGTCTTCGAAGGCGCAGGCGCGTGCACCGTCGTAGGGCCAGACGGCGTCGCTGGTGGTGGCGCGCACAACGGCATCGAGGCCGCGGCGGTTGGCTGGGTCCTGGTAAGTGACGAAAAGATGCATCGCCGACCCGAGATCGCCGCGCCCCGCCTTCCGGGCGACGGTGTCGAGGATCGCGGCGATGGCGTTCGCCGAGCAGCTGCCGACCTGCCCCTGGTCACGAACGGGGCCGATGAGGCCGCTCGTGCGCTGATCCACGGTGCCTGGGAGCATGCCGACCGGGATCGGCGGAACCTTGGTCGCGCTGGCGGCGCCGCGGAGGACCGTGCAGTCGACGAGGCGGGCAAGCTCCGGCGGGAGTCCGGGCATCGGGCAGGGCAACGTGGCGATCACCGCTTGCGCTTGACCGACGGCGCCGGGAAACTGGGCGAGAATTCCGAAAGGATCTGCGGGATTTACGCCTGCTTGCGCCGAGCCGTTCCCGGGTTGCGGCGCCGGCGGGAAGCCGGGGAACGGCGGGAAGCCGGGGATCGTCCAGACCGGGATGCCGTTTTGCCCTTGCGGGTTCGCCGGCGGCTGATTCTGGGGCGGAACGTAGTTCGGCGGCGGCGTGTAATTCGGCGGCGGCGTGTACGGGTAGCCGGGCTGGGTCATCGGCGGCGGCTGCGCCGGGTGCGCGGGGGACGGCTTCGCTGGCGAACCGCAGGCGGTCGGCAACAGCAGCGCGGCGAGAGCTCCGGCCAGAATTTTTCGCATAGGGGCGATAGACGAGCTTATTCGGCGATCGGCGCGAAGAGTTCCAAAACTTCACGATCGTCGAGACCGGCCAGGGAGCCGAAGCGGGCCGCGCCCGACGGATCATCGGTGCCGTCGCCGGTCGGATCGCCGAGGACTCCGGCGGCAAGACGCCGCTTTTTATCTTGGAGTTCCAGGAGCTTCTCTTCGACAGTCCCCTGAACGACGAAGCGATACACGATGACGTTCTTGTCCTGCCCGATCCGGTGGGTTCGGTCGGTCGCCTGGTCTTCGACGGCCGGGTTCCACCAGGGATCGCAGTGGATCACGGTGTCGGCGGCGGTGAGCGTGAGCCCGGTGCCACCGGCGCGGAGGCTGACGAGAAAGATCGGCGTCTCCCCCGCCTGAAAGCGGAGGACGGGGGCGGCGCGGTCCTTCGTGTCCCCTTGGAGGCGCTCAAAGGGGAGGCCTCGCGCGGTGAGGTCTTCGGCCAAGAGGTCGAGATAACTCGTAAATTGGGAAAAAACGACGGTACGGCGCCCCTCAGAGACGAACGTCTCCAGGTGCTCGACGATCGCCTCCCGCTTGGCGCTTTCGGCGACGCGGCGGGCGGCGGCGGTCTTCACGAGCGAAGGGTCGCAGCAGACCTGGCGGAGCTTCAAGAGCGCGTCGAGGACGACGATGCTCGACCGCTTGAGTCCCGATGCGGCCATCGCGTCGCGGACCTTCGTCTCCATCGTGAGGCGGATGCCTTCGTACAGCGAGCGCTGGGCGGCGCCGAGAATGACGGGGATCCGGACAAGTGTTTTCGGAGGCAATTCACCGGCTACGGCGTCTTTTCCGCGGCGCAGGAGGAACGGCGACAAGCGGCGGTGGAGCCAGCGGAGGCGATCGCGATCGTCGGCAAGAACAACGGGGCGCTCAACGAGCTTCGCGAAGGCCTTCGGATCGCCGAGGAGACCGGGGACGGTGAGGTCGACGAGCGACCAGAGATCGGCGAGCCGGTTTTCGAGGGGCGTGCCGGTAAGGGCAATACGCACGTCGGCGGCGATCGCGAGGAGCGCCTCGCGCGTTTTTGCGCCTGGATTTTTGAGCATTTGCGCTTCGTCGAGGACGACGACGCGGAACTTCATCCCAGCGAGGGCGGCGTCGCGGGCGACGAGCGGGTAGGAGGTGATGACGAGGTCGGCCGCTTCGAGGTCTTCCGCGAGGGCATGGCGCCCCTTGCCATCGTGGACGTGGACGCGGAGCGACGGCGTAAACCGACGGGCCTCGGCGGCCCAAACGGGGACGACGCTCTTCGGGGCAACAACGAGGAAACGGGCGCGATCGCTCTCTTTTTTCCCTTTTGCGAGCGCCGCGCGATGGAGCGCCAACAAGAGGGCGAGCGCCTGAACCGTCTTGCCGAGGCCCATCGCGTCGGCGAGGATCGCCCCGAAACCGGCGTCAACGGCGGAGCGCAAGAAGGCGTAGCCGGCGAGCTGGTAAGGGCGAAGCGTCGTTCCTAGACCTTCGGGAGCAGCCACTTCTGCAGTGATTCCGCTGGCGCGCGCCTTGAGGAGCCCACGGAGCTTGTCGAGGGACGGGTGCTTGCCGCCGTACGATGCAGCGATTTGCGCGGCACGGACGCGCGGGACCGCTTTCGGCATCGCTCCGTCGAGGAGTTCGACGAGGGTCTCGAAGAGGAGCTCGACGTCGGTGCGCCGGAAGGAGACCGTCGCCGCCCCGACGCGGACGACGAGGTGAACCGCTTCCGGCGGCGTCGCCAAAAACACGCGGCGCAGATCGGGAAGAATCTCTGCGAAATCAAGCGATTCCGCGGCGGTACCGCCGTCTTCCGCGAGGATGCGGATCGACACCTGCGGGACGAACCACTCGCGGGCCGCCCGTGCGTCGCTGCGGCCGCCGGTCTCGGTTTCCGTCGGGTCGGCGTCGGCGGCGCGGAGCGTCGTCTCGATGATCGCACGCGCTTCGCGGAGCGTCGGGTAGCGGTCGCCGAAGCGGACCTTGTACCCGGCCGCCTCGAGAACCTTCACGCCGGCGAACGCCATGGTTTCCCAGGCAAATCCGGCACGAAGGACGAACGTCCGCCCTTGAGCGGTCGTCGGTCGGAAGCCGTTTCCGGCGAGCGCTTCAAGCGCGCGGACAATGCCAGGATCGGCGTAGACGACGTCGACAGCTACGCGGCCGGCGTTCGGGTCTTTCGGAGCAGAATCGGTGACTTGCGCGTCGGCAGACTCCGTGGTCGGGGCCGGCTCCGCCGTCGGGGGACCGTCGACAAATTCGCGCCGTGGCGCCGGGATCGATTCGCCGAGAAAGCTGAAGCGCCCGTCGCTCCAGCGGATCCGTACGTCCAGGTAGCGCGTCCCGGGGACGCCGATAAATCGCGGGTCGACCGGCGGAGGTTCGCCGACGCCACCACCGTCGCCGGCGCCGACGGCATCAAAAACCGCCTCAAGGACGCCAGCAACGATGACGCGTTTCCGTTTGGGCGGCGCGACGGCCGGTGCGGGGCGCGGCCGACGGCGCTCCGGGGGGACCAGCGCGCGCTCGGGCACCGGGATATTTCGCTCGGGACCGTTCTTCGGCGTGCCTTCGGAGTCGTCTGCCGTGTCCACGCCCATGACGCGGCCATACCACGTTGCTTGCGGCTTCGGCGAGAATCACTCGCCAGCAGCCGGTCGGCGGAGCTGTACTAGCCCCAGACGGTCAGCGGCGGGCCGTCGGGCGGCTCTTCCGCGTCGATGATTTGTGCGGCGAGACCGTAGCCGAAGCCCGATCGGGCCATCGCTGCCAGGTCTTTCTGGCGGAACGCCTTTCGGTCGGCCGCCTCTCGGTAGGGGCCGAGCTGCTTCTTACGTGCGAGGGTCCAGGCGGCCGTCCGGTCGGCATCGGGCTCGGCGGCGGCGGCAACATCGGCGATCACGTCCGAGGAGACCCCCTTCGCGCGCAGGGCGGCAGAAACGGCACGACCGCTCTTCCCACGGGCGCGAAGCGTGCGTGCCTTTGCGGTCGCCAGGCGTGTATCGTCGATATGTCCGGCTTCTTTTGCTTTTTCGACGACCGACGCAATCCATGTGGAAAGTGCTTCGGGGAGCGGATCGCCCGATTTGCGGACCGAAGCCTTCGCTTTCCTTTCAAGGACGCGCGCGAGACCGCTCGCCGTGGACGGGTGCCGTTGGACGTGATGGAGGGTCGCGTTCCAGAGGGACTGCTCGGTGACTTTGCGCACGAAATTAGGGCTTTACGACGGCGAATGCCGACGGCCCATTCCCGGGCGCGCTGCTCGCAACCGAAAAATACTTGGAGAAGGTCGACCCGTTGAGGCTCGCCGTCGGAGACACTCCATAGGTGCCGAAGCTATTTCCGTTGGGATAGATCATAGAGTTCAACATGTTAAACGACGCGGGCCTGCCGCCGATTTGCGCCCAGGGGACGATCATCTCTCGGGTCGGCGTCGCGCCTGCCGAGGTCTGGAAGCAGGTGAGCCCGGCTGTCTGCGTCCAGGCCCCCGCTCCGAAGGTCCGCACTTCCTGGTAGTTGGCCTTCGCATAGATAGCGAGCCGCGCCGCAAACGGGAGCGCCGGTGTCAGGTTGTCGTAGGTCTGGCCGGTCGTGGTGCCCGGCGTCGCATCGCCGAGAAGAAACATGAATCCTTCCGACAAATTTGCGTTCGCGACGGCGAGATAAAGGTTCGTGTCGTCCCAGGCGATGCCAACCGACTGCCCTTCGACGGTGGCGTAGGTCGCCGGGTACTCGCCGAGCGCGAGGGTTCCGTCGCAGGTCGGAGGGGCGCCAAACCGAGGTCCCGCATCGACAGGCCCTGCGTCGACGGGCCCTGCATCGCGAGGCCCGGCATCCACGGACCCGGCGTCCAACGGCCCGGCATCCAGCGGTCCCGCATCGAGGGCGGCATCGACGACGGCGCTATCGGTCGATGCGTCGAGGGTGGCGTCGGTCGCACTATCGGGAAGGATTTCGCCAGCATCGCCATTCCCGCTGTCGGCGCGTGCGTCGCGCGTCGTCGCGTCAAGGCCTGGAACAAAGCCGCCGGTCCCCTCCCCTTCGGCGCAGGCCGCGAGGCGGAGCGCAGCAAGCGCAAACCCGGCAGCGGAGGCGGTTCCGAAGAGGCGAGCGCGACGGGCGGTAGGGTGCGACATGGGGTACAAATATCTGCCCCGCGGCGCGGCGTCTACCGGATGCCCCATCCGAGCGAGAACACCTGCCGAAACAGGAACGAATTGAGTTACCTTCGGTTTCGTGCGCCCTTCTGCCCCGCTTTCTGGCTTCGTCCTCGGCCTCGGCTTTGCGTTGACCGCCTGCTCCAGCCACGGTCATCCTGCCCCGACCGCGACGCCGAGCAACGACCCCAAAATCTCCAATGTTCGCAATGCACTTCTTCGCCAGGCGGGGGAGATCGGCGTCGAAGGGAACATATGCGCCGGTCGTGACGACGGCGAGTGTGCCCCGCACGCGTTTCGGGGTTCGGTCCGCATCGGTGCGTTCCGCGCCGTCGGTCGCCTGCCCCACAACGACATTCAGGAAGTGATCACCAAGCACCTGGACGAGTTCCGCCAGTGCTACGACGCGCGCCTCAAGGTCGATCCGACGACGCGCGGCACCGTTATCATCGCCTTCAAGATTGGCCCAATGGGGACGCCAAAAGAGATCCACGACGACGGCTCGGCGCTCGACGACCAGGAACTCCTGCACTGCGTCCAGAAGACGGTGATTCGCTTCGAATTTCCGGCGCCGGAGGCCGGCGTGGTCGACATGACGCTCCCGCTCCTCTTCGACGGCGTCGAGCGCTAGCTACTTGCAGCTCAGCGTGTGGGCGATACGCGTCGGGTAGTACTGAAGGTTGTCCTGGTAACCGAGCGTTAGCGTCGGCGCCGCTGCGAGCTTTGTCGGGAGCGTGAAATCGTAGTCGTTGTCGCGGACGTCAAACCCGACGAATTTTCCTGCCCCGCTCGCGCTTCCACCGTCGAGCCAGAGCGCCTCATCGTAGGGGACGCCCGGCGCCGGCTTCGTCGCTTTCGTTGAAATCCAGAGGCGACGCGCGCTGCCGGAGCCAACAATCTCGACCTGTGCGGTAAACGCGTCGCTTACGCAGGAGAGGCTTACGTCCCCCTTCACTTTCCCCGGCGCCTGAAGAACGAAGGATTTCTTGAGCTTCGGCGTCGTGAGTTCCAAGCGCCCCGTCGACGACTTTGTAACGGAGAAAACCATCGGCTGCGTCGACGATGGGCAGGTAATCTGGAGGGTCTTCGAGGCTCCGGTTCCGACGAACTTGAAGGTCCCGAGGCATGACGTCCGAATGATCGTCTCCCCCGGGTAGCTGTAGACGACCCGCGCCTTGTTCCCGCCTTGCGGCGCAATGGCGTGAATCAAGTCGTCTTTCGGTTCGGCCCCGTTCGGCACGAGCCAGAGCGCTTGCGTTCCGAGGCTCGCGGTGAGGTCGTCCTCGGTCCCGTCGACGCCGCCGTCATCGTCAGCGGCGCAGCCGAGGGCGAGCGCGGGGAGCACGCAAAATAGCGACAAAAAACGAACGGACGGGAACATCGCCCGCCCGTTAGCATGTCTCTCGGCGCCGCGCTTTC
>JAAFHJ010000085.1 GCA_013298325.1 Myxococcales bacterium
CCTCCGGCACTTCCGGGTGGTGGGTCGGCAAAAAGCTCGGCGGGCGACTGCGCGGAACGACGTCAAGCCTCGAAATACTTGGCGATTGTTCAGCGATCGTCGCGAGTTCGTTGCCCGCGCGCACGAGTTCGGCGGCCCGTTCGGTCGCTTTCGCTTCGCGCGCAGCGTCCGCTGCACGACGCACCCACTTCACGGCATCGTGGCGATCGCCGCGGTTCCACATCGCCTCGGCGGTCGTAAGCGCCCAGGCGACGTCTTCCGGATCATGGGTGAGCGGCGTCGGCACGCGCGCGACCTTCTGCATGGTCCCCGTCTACGCCACGGCGAGCCGCAGCGCAGCACTTTCTTCGGCGTTTCGCGCGCAATTTGCGGCGGAATCGACCGCTTAGCCTGGTACGACCGGGATCCACCCCTCGGCCCGTTCGGCGGTGCCGCCCCCCTTTCCGCCACGGCCCGAAAGGCGTTCGCGAAGCTCGGTGTTCGCGTTTTCGTTGCCATTTCCGGACCTGTGGACCACAAGCGGCACTCCGCGGTCCCCGGCAATTCCCTCGACGATCGCAAAGCCACATCGGTTCGCCGCGGCCGCCGCGACGGCCCGGAGCAGCGCGATATCGGCGGACGGGACGCGAAGCTCCCGCGCGGCCCCTCGGTCGCCGGCTGGTAACCCGAAAGCGACGAGTTCGGCGTAGGCGAGGTACGCCGCCCCTTTCGCTGCTTCCGCATCTTTTGCTGCCTGCCGCAGCTTTTCCATGCGCGCGGGGAGCGCGTCCGGCGCCGTCGAAAAAGGGCGCGCGAGCTCGCTGAGGAGTTCGTTGGATGCACGCGCAAGCGGCGGAATTCTCGGCCCGGCGTGAAAGCTCACGCGAAGCCCCCCCTTGTAGCGTTCAACCATTGCAATGTGCACGTATCCGACTTGGGCCGTCGAAAGAACATGCGTGCCACCGCAGGGGGTGTGGTCGTAGTCGGCAACGCTAACAATCCGAATATTCTCAGAAACCGTCGGCGCCTTCCGGAGGCCAAGCGCCGCGAGCTCCGCCGGGGCGACGAAGCGGGTGACGACCGGAACATCGTCAAGAACGAGCGCGTTGACCTCCTCCTCCGCCGCGGAAATTGCTGCCTCGGAAAGCAACGGGTGCCCGTCGGCAGCGAGGAGATCGATGGTGCAGCGATCGGCGCCGAGGCGCGTCGAGACGGTCTGCCCGTGACGCCGAAAAAATGCCTGACTGAGCAGGTGTTGGGCACTGTGCTGGGCGCGATGAACGCGCCGCCGCCGCCCATCGAGGGTGAGGGTCACTGCTGAGCCAAGTGCCGGAATTTGCGGCGCGATCAGGTGGTGTTCAATGACGCCTTCCTCGCTGACTTGGACGTCTTCAATTCTGCTTGTTACCGTCTCGCCGTCGTCGGCTCGCCACGACACCGTCCCGCGATCGGCGAGCTGGCCGCCCCCCTCCGGGTACAGAATCGTCGCGTCCAAGACCAGGCGCCCTGGCCGGGCAGCAAGAACGGTTGCGGTTGCGGCTTCGAGGAGCGGCAGCTCCCAGTACAGGCGTTTCGTCGGGACCACGGCGCCTCTCTACGCTAGGACGTCTGCCCCATGCGACTGACGATCAATGGCGAACCGCGCGAGGTCGCTGACGCGCTCACGATTGCTCAATTGATCGTCCACCTTTCGCTGGCGGGGCGCGTCGCTGTGGAGGTGAATCGTGAGATTGTTCCGCGTGCCCGCCACGAGGAGCACGTTCTCGTGGAAGGGGACACTCTCGAGATTGTTCACTTCGTCGGAGGCGGCTGAGCGTCGACGCGCTCGCGGGCGAGCTTCACGAGGTCGGCGACGGCGTCGTGGGCCTGCAGGGCAAGCTTCGCCGCCGGCCCTTTCGCTTCGATCGGCGCCCCGAGCGCGAGCACCACGCGGGCGCCCTTGCCTGCGGCGACGCGCTTCACGTGCGCGGGAAATGTCTCCCCCACAAACGCGAGTTCACTCCCTGTTTCGTAGGCGATTCCCGCAGGAATAATCGGGACACCTGCCTGCTTCGCGGCGAGAAATGCCCCCGCATGAAACGGGCGAACGTCGTCTCCGACAAACGTCGTCCCTTCAGGAAACAAACAGACGACACCGCCGCCCTGCAGCCGCGCCGCGATGCGCCGAATCGTCTCTACGCCCGAGTGGACGTCGCCACGGTCGACAAAGAGGGTGCCCACGCTTCGCGCCGCGAGGCCGATCACCGGCCAACCGGCGAGATCGGCACGCGACACGAGGGCGCCGCCGGTATGGGCGAGCAGGAGTCCGATGTCGGCCGCGGAACGGTGGTTCGCGACGACCAGCGCGCCGCGGTGGTTGTGAGGAAGGCCGCCAATGCATGTGTCATGCACGCCAAAAAGGCGAAGAAGGGAGCGGCTCCAGCGCCGAACCCACCGCTGCCGACTCACTTCTGCGCGCGCCTCGCCATCGGCGAGCGTTTTCAGAATCGCCCGCTCCGCGGAGAACGGCGCGAGGAGTCCAAGGGTGGTGGCGACGAGGCCGCCCGCTTTCGCGGCGACCTTCACCTGCGTTTTGAGCGGGGTCGGGGGCTTCATGGAAGTGGGGCAGACCGAAGGGCGACGAGGGCGTCGTCGCTGGGGATTTTGCGAGCAAGTGCGAGACGATCGGCGGCCGACCCGCCGCCCCGCGAAGACAGCGCTGCCGCTTCGAGGAGACGCACCCGCGGATCTTGGGGGCCGACGGCAGGCGGGAGTGGAGCTTCAAGCGTTGCGGTCACCGCGCCACCACGAACGCGAGCGATAAATGCTCGAAGTTGCGAGAGAATCAGCGGATGATTTGCGGCTGGCCCACGCACGGCAAACGCAAGCGCTGCGTTCCCCGGGCTCCCGATCCTTCGAACATCGACGGCGGTCGCCGCCCCTTCGGGGAGCGCGTGGGCAGCGAGCGGCGTGAGGCGCTCGGCCATCGTCGCGAGGGCATCCCACTCGCCGGCTGGAAGGGGGCCAAGTGGGGCGGCAACCAGCAGAAGATCGCTCGGCGCGTCGGCGACGACATGGAGGCCCGACGATGGCGGAGAGCTGCTCGCTCGCGGGCAGGCACCCGTCGCGCCACGTGCGGTGAAGGGGGCGAGAGCCGCCTGAATTCGTTCCGCTTCCTTCGGATCGGGCACGAGCGCAGCGAACGCAAGCGGCTGCCGTGGGAGCTCACGAAACGCGGCACCTACCGCCTCCGCCGACGTCGATGAAGCGACGACAAGCGCCCCGTTCGGATCGAAAGCGCCCGGCGCGCTCGGCGCAAGCGCCTCGGCGAGCGCTGCGAAGGCGCGGTGCTCGGCGGTCGCGCGCTCCGCCACGGTACGAAGGACGACGCGATGAATCAGCGCGCCGGGGGGCGGCGCAACAAAGACCGCCTGGCGGAGGGCGCCCGCGACGCGATCGGCAAACAGTTCGGGCGTTTCTCCGGGACGCGGCGACCCGCGAAGGAGCAGCCCCGCCGCGTCGGGCGCCACACGGGCCTCAACATCCCAGCCTTGCAGCGCGAGACCGTCGGCGATCGCCCCCCACAGCACCGCCGGCGTCGCCGTCGCCGTTTTGGGGAGCCCTTGCGTGCCGCACCGGTCCCCCAAGAAGAAGACCCGCTCACTCTGGCCGGCCTCAGCTTTGATCGTCGTAGCTAGCCCTTGAGCGGCCAATCTTCGCGTCTGCTCAAACGCGATAACGATCGGGGAAAGGTTCGTTGACGTTGCCGGTGCACTCGCAGATGTATCTGTAACGAATCGCGATTTTCCGCCCTCGGTGAGGAACAGGTCGACATGAGGGGCTGCCGGATTTGCAACGGAGCTTCCGGAGACTGCCGTATAAGAAAGGGCCGCAGCGAGCGCAGCTTCCGAGGCGTCTCCCGAAAGCCGGGGCGGGGCACCGGGCGCCGCAAAGAGGGCGGCGGCGCCGTCGGCGAATCGCGACAGCGCCTCCGCGACGTCGGGGGCGCTCGCCCCGCGGACCTCGGCGCGAAGCGCGACGCAGACCCCGGAAGCTTGGGGGGCGATACCGACGACTTTTGCCGAATTGCCAAGAAAAACAGATGCCGCGAGCGCCGCTACGCCACCGGCACGCGTTGTTGCGTCAGCGTCGGTCATCGGCCCTTCCGCCCAGACGTAGGCGTCAAGGACGTCGACCGGGGTCGCCCCGTCGCCCTTTCGTAGACGGAGTCGCGTCGAGTCGCCGGCCCCCCCTCCGACAGAACGCTCCCTTGGCGCGGGCCAGCGCGGGAGCGCCACGTGCGCTTCGGAGAACCGGTCGACCCACGCGGACGGCGCCACCACGCCGACATGCACCCGACCTAACGTACTCGCGCGATTCAATAATTCCGGAGTCGCCGGTTCGTTTGTCTGCGGCGCGCCGAGGCAGCGGCGCTGGGCGCGTGCGCGGTCCTCTTCGTCGAGGATCGGCACCGAGGGGGGACTCGGCGCGGGGCCGGAAGTGGGCGCGGTGACGACCGCACGAAGCACCGCCGCAACGTCGCCCGCCCGCTCCGCCGAAAGGTACAGAACGGTCCGCGTCCCGGCGCCGCGCACGTCGCCGTGCACATTTGTGTAATGTGCACGTTGTTCGGCGAGACGCTGCCGGTAGACGTTGGCGATACGTTCGCCGTCGCCCGCTTCATCACCGTCAACCGCGACGACAACGATCGGGCGCGGATCCCCCTCGCGACGAACGAGCGTCGCTTCTGGAAAGCCAGCGATTGCAAGGCGTTCCAAGTCGTGCGCCGCGCTCGGCGCCCGCGCCGGCGGGGCAGGGGCGCCACACGCAGCGAGCGCAACGGCACCAAGGGCGGCGGCCCACGTCGGGCGCGCGCTCCGGTCAGCGGACAATGTCCGCATTCGAGCGCGGCGCGATCTTCAGCGTGAAGAAGTAGGTCACAACGCCGGTGACCGACTGGAGAACCTGGTCCTTCTTGAAGTCGCCGGCGGCGAGGTCCATCAGCTCGTTGTCCATGGAAGCGGCATCCTTGGGGACGCCGTCGGTGATCTGAATCGTGACGCGATTCGACTTGTCGGTGAACGGCGCATTCAGGAGCTTGAGGTTCTTCACCCGCACAAGCATCCCGACCCACTTCTTCCCGGTATCGTAGGACTTCAGGTCATTGACGTCGATGTCGACCGGCTCGATGGGCGAACTCTCGAAGCGGAACGTCCCTGTCGGATAGGCGAGCTGCACAAGGAGTTGCCCCGCGGGAAAAACCGCAGTCCCGATGGCGCCATTTTCCTGGTAAGATCCATGAAAATCGAGAACATCGCCGTTTGCGACTTTGAGATCAGACGGAACGAACGTCGGCGAGAACAGGCTGATCCCCGAGTAGGGCTCTTTGCTGCCAAAGTCCTGAATGTAGATCGTTCCGCGGCTCTTCCCATTCCTCGTTTCGTCGAAATTATCTACCGCGACAACCGACGCCCCCGTGACGGTAACGACATCGTCGGACTTCGCCCGCTTCGGGCTTTCCGGATTGAGGATGTCACGGATGTGCGACGTGCCGAGCGCGGACGGGGGCGGCGTCACTGCCGGTTTGTCCCCCTCATCGGAGCCGCATGAAAGGGCGGTAACGGCGGCGAGAAAAGCGAAGAAGGGGCGGGACGCGCGCATACTGCCGTCGTACCACCATCGAAGCGCAAGGAAAAGCGCGAGTTCCCCGGTTCACGGGCCGTTTGCAAGGCTGTCGCCTTCGGGACTAAACGTGGGTGGATGCGCCCCCCTACCGCCTTCGCCTTTGCCGCCGCAACTACCGTATTTTCAATCGGTTGCGCGGCACCAGCTCGGCAGTCGAATTTTCACGCGCCGACCGGCAGCCTCTCGGCGAGCGGGACCGGGGCCTCGACGAACCCCGCCGACTACGTGGGGACCGGCAAGGAGGGGCCCGCCCGCGAAGTCGGCATTGCGACCTGGTACGCGAAGGGGAAGAAGACCGCGAGCGGCGAGCCGTTTGATCCGGGGGGATTGACGGCCGCCCATCGTACGCTCCCTTTCGGAACCTGGATTGAAGTCCGACGCCGCGACAGCGGCCGCACGGTGCGGGTCCGTATCAATGACCGCGGCCCCTTCGGCGACCCGAAGCGAATCGTCGATTTGTCGAAGGGGGCGGCCGAGCAGCTCGACTTCCTGCTCGCCGGCGTGGTGAGCGTAGAAATCCGAATTGTCAGCGGCCCTTGATAGCGGCGCCTGGGATATCGATCCGCGTAAGAGCCCCTGTGCGCATCCGCTCCTTGTAGTCGACGTAAGTCTTCACGCCGCCGTCGATGAGGCGAACGAGATCGTCGTCGCTGAGCGTTCGCACGACTTTGCCGGGGCGCCCAAGCACAAGACTTCGCTTCGGAATATGCGTTCCCGGTAGCAGCATTGCGCCAGCGCCGATCACGCATTCATCTTCGACGACGACGCCATCAAGGAGGACGCTCCCCATGCCGATCAAACAGCGGTTACCGACCGTGCATCCATGAAGCAATGACAGATGCCCGACAACGACGTCGCTGCCGATCGTCGTCGCTGCAACGTTTTCGGTCACATGGACGACGGTACCGTCTTGGACATTCGTTCGATCACCGATGCGAATCGGGTACATGTCACCGCGGACAATTACGCCCGGCCAGAGGCTAACGTCGGCGCCGAGGTGAACGTCGCCGATCACCACCGCCTCCTCAGCCACAAACACCCGTTCGCCGAGAACCGGCGACTTGTCTTCAAAGCGATAGATCGCCACAAAACGTCCTTTCAGCCGGCGGTCGGCGCCGGAACGAGCGCGAGAGAACGCTTGGTGCGCCGCTCACTGCTTTTCGGCGCCAGGCGAGAAATTTCCGAGGGATGGATGTCGCCGCGGAGCGAATGCCGAAATGCCTCGGTCACCTGAACGCGGACAACTTCGCCAATGAGAGCTCGCCCGCAATCGGGAATATGGACGATTTCATTGCGCGACGTCCGCCCCTGATAGCTCGTTAGCGTTCCGTCGGCGGCGGTCTTGCTGAGCCCTTCGACAAGCACAGACACTTCCGTCCCTACGACTGTGGCCAAGTGGGCGCTCTGCTGGGCCTCGACCTGGGCGAGGAGGCGCTGCAAACGCTCGCTTTTCTTCTCTTCGGTGACGTCGTCCCCCAGCTTTAGTGCCGGCGTGAACGGGCGCGGCGAATACTTGAACGCAAACAGGGAAGTAAACCCTGCTTCGGCGACAAGGGCGAGCGTCTCCTCAAAGTCGGCGTCGGTCTCCCCGGGGAATCCAACGATGAAATCGGAGGAGAGCGTCAACCCGGGAACCGCCCCGCGGAGCCGCGAAATACGGTCGAGATATTCTTCGCGGGTGTAGCGACGAATCATTCGCTTCAAAATGCGATTGGATCCGCTCTGCACCGGCATGTGCACGTGGGCGGCGAGCACGGGCAAATCTCGGTGGGCGGCGATGAGGGACGCCGTCAAGTGCCGGGGATGCGGGCTGGTGTACCGCAGGCGCGCCAACGCAGGAACCTCCCGCGCAATTGCCCGGAGAAGTTCGGGAAACTGGGTTTCGTCAGGATCGTCGGAGGCGGGCGGGGGGAGCGCGTCGTCTCGGAAGCTGTCGACGGTCTGTCCGAGGAGCGTGATCTCGCGGACGCCCGCCGAGACCCAGGCCTGAACTTCCGCGATGATTTCTGCACTCGGCCGGTACCGCTCGGAGCCGCGCGTGTACGGAACAATGCAGAAACTGCAGCGCTCGTCGCAGCCCTTCATCGTCGTCACAAACGCAGAAACGGGCGCGCGGGTCGGCTCAATGGCCGAGGGCTGCGCCGCCAAAAACTGGGGCGCGTCGTAGTCGAAGACCGTCCGTGCCGTGGGCAAGGCTCCGTTCCGCTGATCGAGGGCAAGTCGCGGAAGTTCAGGAATATTGTCGGGACCGATGACCAAGTCGAGATGGGGGTTCCGGCCGAGGAGCTTCTCCCCCTCCTGCTGGGCAACGCAGCCAGCGACAGCGACGACGAGCTCCGGCTTTGCCTTCTTGAGCGGCGCGAGCTTTCCGAGTTCGCTGCGCAGCTTCTGTTCCGCCTTTTCGCGTACGGAGCACGTATTGAAGACGACCAGGTCGGCGTCTTCGGGGCCCGACGTTTCCGTCCACCCGTGGGCGCGGAGGGCATCCCCCATGCGGTCGGAATCGTGGACGTTCATCTGGCAGCCCATCGTCTGCACGTAGTAGCGGAGCGCGCTCATTCTGCGCCGTCCGTAGCCCTGCGCGCGGCGTTCCGGAAGCGAAATTTGCCCGCGTTCCCCGGGATGTTTGGCTGCGGAATGGCATCGACAGGGGGTGTACCTTCGCCGTACCGTCCCGCCATGCGCTCCTCGGTCGCCGAACATCGCCCTTTGCTCGCCGCTCTCGCGGGATTGACCTTCGCAGTACTTGCCGCCTCCGTCGTCGGCTGCAAGCCCACAAAACCGGAAGAAAAAGTCGTCCCGAGCGCAGCCCCGTCGGCAGAAACCCCGAAAGAGACTGCCGCGAAAGCGCATTGTGATGTAAAAGATTCGCTCGCTTTTTGCAGTGAATACATGGGGGATACCGCCCCGGCCCTCAAGACGACCTGTGAACTCAATCACGGAATCTACGGGGATGGGGCCTGCCCAACGGTGGGAGTCGTAGGAACCTGTGATCTCGGCCCTGAGGAGAGGAAACGCTACTACGCTGCCGTTGTCGTGGCGGCTGGGGCGAAAGGGAAGGCGTTCCTTCCCGATTCCGCCCAGGCGAATTGCGTCGCAGCACCGCTTTCGGGGAAGTTCCGGCGCGCATTGACGCAAAATTGACTCTTTGCGTCACGAAAGCACGCGGTTCCCAGGAAAATTGCGCGCCCTAGCGATGGGATTTTCGCGCGCATTCGGAGTCGTGCAGGTACCATGGCGCCGCCATGGCGAATTTCGAGAACCTCGTCGACGTCTACCACAACTCGATCAAGACCTACCCGGATCGGGAGCTCTTCGGCACCAAGCAGAACGGCCAGTGGAACTGGCTGAGCTACCTCGATTTCGGAAAGAAAGTCGATAAGTTCCGTGCGGCTCTTGCGAGCCTCGGACTCAAGAAGGGGGACCGGCTCGCTCTCATCGCGAACAACCGGGTCGAGTGGGCGGTAACCGCGTGGGCCTGTATCGGTCTCGGCATTGTCTATGTGCCGATGTACGAGCAGCAAAACGCGAAAGAGTGGGAGTTCATTATTCGGGACTCCGGGGCGAAGGCTGTCGTCGGCGCGACCGACAAGATTGTCGAAAAGATCAAGGGCTTTGAGTCCCTGCAGTCGACGGTCACCATCCTCATCTCCTTTGATCCGGCGACAAAGACCGACGATCGGGTGAAGAGCTACACGGAGCTCATGGAGACCACGAACAAGGTCCCCACAGCGACGCTCGACGCGGAGGACACCGCCTGCTTCATTTACACGAGCGGCACGACCGGCAACCCGAAGGGGGTCGTCCTCAGCCACGGCAATCTCGCGACGAACATCGCCGCGATCCACACAAAAATGCCGATGCGCTCGACCGACCGAACCCTCAGCTTTCTCCCGTGGGCCCACGTCCTTGGGCAGACCTGCGAACTCTACGGCGTGTTTTCGCTCGGCGGATCGCTCGCGATTTGCGAAGGGGTCGACAAGCTCCTCGAGAATTTGGCCGAGGTCCGGCCGACGATTCTTGTAAGCGTTCCAAGGGTCTTCAATAAGCTTTACGTCGCGGTCCAGAAGACGATTTCGTCGAAGCCGGGCTTCGTCCAGAAGCTCGTTGCGATCGCTCTTGAAACCCGTCGCAAGCAGCGCGACGGCGAAGAAGTCGGCCTCGGCGAAGGGCTCGTGACGAGCCTCGCCGACAAGCTGGTTTTTGAAAAAGTTCGCGCACGGTTCGGCGGACGGCTTGAATACGCCTTCAGCGGAGGCGCCGCGCTTTCCAAGGACGTCGCTGAGTTTATCGACAGCATCGGCGTCACCGTTTACGAGGGCTACGGGCTGACGGAGACGAGCCCGATCGTTTCCGCAAATAGCCCGAGCGGTCGCAAAATCGGAAGCATTGGGAAAGTCTTCCCGGGCATTTCCGTGATGACGACGGACGAAGGTGAACTCTGCGTTAACGGTCCGAACGTCATGAAAGGCTACCACGATCGCCCCGAAGAGAACGCCGCGGTGTTCTTCGAGAAAGACGGCAAGAAGTGGTTCCGCACCGGCGATATGGCCCGGATCGATCCCGACGGTTTCATCTGGATCATCGGTCGTATCAAGGAGCAGTATAAGCTTGAGAACGGCAAGTATGTCGTCCCGACGCCGCTCGAAGAACGTTTGAAGCTGTCGCCCTTCGTAGCGAACATTTTCGTCTACGGCGACAACCGCCCCTTCAATGTGGCGCTGGCCGTTCCGAACTTCGACGCCGTCCAGTCCTGGGGCGCCGAGAACGGCATCTCGGAGACCGACCCGAAGAAGCTCATCGCCAACCCGAAGGTGCGTGCCCTCTTTCAGGCGGAGCTCGACGAGTGGGGCAAGGCCTTTAAGGGGTTTGAGGGGATCAAGGATTTCGATCTGATCCCCGAAGACTTCACCACCGA
The DNA here is from genome assembly GCA_013298325.1 of Myxococcales bacterium. GTDB lineage: Bacteria > Myxococcota_A > Polyangia > Polyangiales > Polyangiaceae > JAAFHJ01. Next base: position 10,562 of record JAAFHJ010000085.1, read on the forward strand.
AAACGGCATGCTTACGCCGAGCCTTAAGCTGAAACGCCGCAAGGTTGTTGAGGAATACCAGGGTGTTCTCGACGCGCTCTACACCAAGAAGAAGAGCGCTGGCGCGAAGGACGAAGCAAACGCCTGAGGCGAATTCGACGCTCCGTTCGTGAAAACGCCCCTGGACCTACCGGGGGCGTTTTTCGTTGCGGGCAAGCGCACGTCGAAAGGCGCCCACGATGGCTAGGCCGACACCGATAGAAGCGACGAGCGCGCCGGAGCCGGAATCGCCGGGAACCTGCAAGCTGCAGCTATCAGGCTGGGGATCGCCGCCGCCGGTGCCTGCGTCGCTCGCGGCGTTGCCGCCATCCTCGCGTCCGCTATCGACGCTCAACGGATAAAGACAGACGCCCGCGACGCAGCCGGTCCCGGGGAAGTCGGTGCAGTCTGCAGCGGTTTCGCAGGCGGCCGGCCCCCGACGACAGTCGCGCGCGCACCGAAAATCGCCGGCTCCGGAAGTGGCAACACAACGATCTTCGCCGCCACCGCAGTCGGCGTCTGTTGCGCAGTTGCGCGCGCAAACTCCCGATTCTCCGCCGATTTCGGTCAAGCAACGCGCGTCGGCTCCGGCGCCGTCGCAGGTCTTTCCGTCCGCGCGGCAGGGGGAACAGCTCGTCGCGTGGGCGCGGCGTTCTTCGCAGCGATTTGCGACGCAGAGGAAGCCGCTGGGGCATGCGTGCAAAATGCATCCACCGTCGCCGGCGCCCGGATAGAGGGCGAGCGCCCCGGCGCGATCGTCGGCTTCGAGGGAGCGCCAGGCGAGAGGGCGGCTGACTGGGTAGGCGGCGTACATCGTTGCGGCACCGTCGCCGCTGTGCCCAAGTCCGAGAACGTGCCCGAATTCATGGAGCAATATGCCACGAAGATCGATGGTGCCGGGGGCGCCAGCGCCGTCGCTGGAAAAGGTGTATTCTGCAGCATTGAGGTGGACGTCCCCCTCGCGCGTGTATCCATCGGCGCCGACCCGGAGGACGGTTTGCGCGAGGGCACTGGCCGTGAACCGCGCCGGCCATCCGTCGGTATGAATCACAATGCTTGAAACGCCATCGGCGTCGTCGTCGGCCCCCGGGGACGCCGCAACCTCGAAGCGGACGGCCGCCCCTTCGCTCCACGTCCGCCCGGCCGCCTCGGTGACCGATGCTAGAATATTTGAAGAAAATGAGCTGGTTGGCGCGATCGCGAGGGGAATCGGGCCGCGGAAAATGGTCCCTGTTTCGTTTCGGACGAGGGCGGAGGAATGCCGGCCGGGGCGGGGAGCGGCATCGACGACGACAATCGGCGGAGGCAGCAGGAGGTCCACCGGCCTATAGTGCCGCCATCATGCGCTACCCGCTTCCGGAATCGGCCGAATCGCTCCGTGTGTCGGTCGTCCAGCTCAATGCCCAGGATGACGTCGCCGCGAACCTCCGCGCCCTCGCGCCGCTCGTTGCGCGTTCAAAGGCAGAAGGGGCCCGTTTCGTCGCGCTCCCCGAGAACTTTGCCTACATCGGTGGTGATGCCGGTCGCTTGGCCGCCGCCGAAGAGCTTCATTCCGAAAAGCCGGGGGCGATTTGTGCCGCTCTATGCGAACTCGCCGCTGCTCACGACCTCTGGCTTCTCGGCGGCGGAATGCCCGAAAATGTCGCCGGAAACGTCCTCCCCTTCAACACCTCGGTGCTGATCAGCCCGCAGGGGAAGATTGAGAAAACATACAGGAAAATTCATCTTTTCGACGTCGATCTGGCCGATGGAACGCGGCTCCGGGAGAGCGAAAAGACACAGGGCGGGGACGAGGTTGTCGTGACAAGCGTCGACGAAATTCCGGTCGGTTTGGCCATTTGCTACGACCTTCGGTTTCCGGAGCTGTTTCGCGCCCAAGTCGCACGGGGGGCGCGACTGCTGACGGTACCTGCTGCATTTACGGTGACGACAGGGCGCGATCATTGGCTCCCACTGCTTCGTGCGCGCGCGATTGAAAATGAGTGCTTCGTACTCGCACCCGCCCAGTGGGGCGCACACCCCTTGGGGCGCACGACCTACGGCAAGAGCGTGATCCTCGATCCCTGGGGGGACGTCCTCGCCCAGGTCGGCGAGGGGATCGGCGTCGCGACGGCCACCTGCGACTTTCGCTACCAGGATCGCGTCCGCACCCAGCTGCCGTGCCTCTCGCACCGAAAACTGTAATAA
>JAAFHJ010000086.1:0-10617 GCA_013298325.1 Myxococcales bacterium
GGTGGCGCGACGCCGTTTTTTGCAATCGCCCCCGGGGCCATCCCGGCGACGGAACTCTTTGCCCACGAAGTCGCCGATGACGCTCCACTCCGCAGTTGGGGCGGACGTTTCGGCCTCCTGCTCGTTTTGCTTGCCACCGCCGCCTTGGCGGCCCGTCGGATGGGGCAGTTCTTCGCCGACGAAGGGTCTTCTCCGACGACCTTCGCCTTCCGCCGCCGGATGCTGGTCGCGTCGCTCGCGCTCGTCGCCGTGCCGCTGATCGCTGCCGGAAAGAACTGGTCGGAGGCGCGTGGCTGGGTCGGCGCGATCCTCTATGGCGCTGCGATTGTTGCCGGTCTCGCGGCTTCGGGCCTTGCGCTGCCGTCCAAGCGCTTGCGCCCGTCTGAGGCCTAGAAGGCCCACCCCGGTGGGGAATCGGACCCCCACCCGGCGCGGGACGTCGGCGGGGACTGACGGAAATGTAGGACAATCCCCGACGCTGTAGCCGGCGCCGCCGAATTCCGCGGAGACAGACGCGGCACGACCCATGCTAAAAGGGGAACATGCCGTACTTCTCCCGCCGCCTGCTCGCCGTCGCTCCGCTCCTTGTCGCTCTTGCCGCCTGTTCCGCCGAAGAGACCGACGCCACAACTTCGGAAGACGACCTCACGAGCGTGACCGCGCGCTCCCGGGAACTTCGGTTTGAGTCGGTGGTTTACGTCGCGAAAGGCTCGAGTGACGCCGCGATCGTGACCGCCGCCCAGGCGCAGACGAAGACGGCGTTCGGCGCCCTCCAGCACTCGGAAATCGCCGTCAACGACCGCGAGCTTCGCACTATCGATCCGAAGTCGTTCAAGAAGCGCGACGTGAAGGTCGTCGACAGCACCATCGCTGGCGACGTCGGTCGCGACATGACCGAGGTCCGCTACACCTACGTCGACAATGCGGTTGTCCCGGTCGCTATGGCGCGCCGGTCGACGGTCGCTTCGGCGGTCCTCAATCAGGGGACCTACTATCAAGGTCCGAAGGTTGTCGCCGAATGCACGGCCAACACCGATCACTCGCGCGACTACCCGAACTGGTACGAGTTCGACCCGACCACGACGACTTGCCGCAACGCCATCAAGGCGGAACAAACGGCGATCGATGCTGCCTACACGAAGCTTGGTGTCAAGCCGGCCGACGCAATCGTCCCGAAGGCGGCCGTTGACCGCGTCTACTTCCCGATCACGGTGAAGCTCGGTACCGACAAGACGAACAAAGGGCTCTCTTACCCCGAGTACGATCGGCTCTTCACCGGTGGCGTCCAGAAAGACAAGCTCGTTCTCGGGCTCATGTACGGCCTCATTGACGACAATCCGGCCGCCCCGAACGAAGACTACAACTTCCGCGAGTGGCTCACCCACCTCGACTACATCTTCAAGGCGCGCCCTGGCTTCACGCTGGTGAAGACGGAGCCGGCGGTCGATTTTTCCAAGATTACGCTCACTTCCGGCAAGGTTGTTGACGGGATCACCGTCCCGAAGCTCGTCGATTGGGGGCTCCGCGGCCAGAACTTCCCCGCGGGGCTCACCTACGCCGACCAGCAGGACCTCTTGAAGAAGGTTGCATTGAAGCTCTACAAGACCTTCATCACCTTGGAAGCGCCGGTGAAGGTAAAGATCGGCACCACTGCCGAGCGTACTTTCGGCATTCAGGTGCTGACGTACTTCGGTGTTGAGAGCGACTCCGCGACGCACAAGAAGGCGATCAAGAACTCGGACGTCTACTTCTACAACGGACACAGCTATATCGGCGCCGGCCCCCTCGACCCGAAGAACTTCACCGCTGCTGACTTCCCGAAGACCTACCAGCTTCTCTTCATTGATGGCTGTGTCTCCTACAACTACTACGAGAAGGATTACTTCCCGTTGAAGGAGGGGGGCACCAAGAACCTCGAGCTCGTGACGAACGGCCTCGAAGCGCCCTCGTACCAGTCGGGGACGGCCCTCGGAAAGTTCACGGCAGGCCTCATTGACGGAACGTTCCCCAGCTACTCGAAGCTCCTCGGGCTCGCCGCTGCGACCGACCCGCTCCGCGTCGTGGATGGCGAAGTCGACAACACCTTCAATCCGAAGGTGACGACGATCACGCTCAAGTAAGCGCTCCAACGCTTTGCGCGTACCGGCCCTCGCCCCCTCGTCCCGTCGACGAAGGGGCGAGTTCCTTTGTGCGACAGGTGGCGTTCTAGGCTACAACCGCGCCCGATGGATCGCCGCCCGCTTACGGTCGCCTTGATGCCGCTCCTGCCGCTCGCGCTTGCGATCGCCGCCTGCGAGGACCGTCCCGCCGCCGCGCCAAAGCAGGAGCAGGTGCCGATGGGACTCGTTCATGAGGTCCCCATTGAAGAGGACAAGGCGCCGAAGTCGGTGGATGACCCGGACAACGCGCCCCCGCCAGCGAATGGCCCCACTCCGGTCGCGGTTCCTACTGCAAATTCAGCGACTTCGGTGACCGAGCCGCCCGCCAAAACGGGGCCGAAAGTTTCGAAGAGCCAGTGCCAGGCCCTCTTCAAGAAGTATGTGAAGCTGCTCGTCGCCGGAAATCCCGCGCTTCAGGGGGTCCCCGACGGGGTCGTTGATCAGGCGCTCGGCCAGACCGACGCAAAAATGGGGGGAAACCCCTGCGACGACGAGAAAGATCGCCCCACGAAGGCGCAGGCCGACTGTGCCACCAAAGCGAAGACGAAGGAGGCGTGGGAGACCTGCCTCAAGTAGGGAAAGACCCGCTCCGTTCACAAAACCGCCGAAGCTTCCTAGGGACGCTTCGGCGGTTTCTTTGGGGAAGGATCGACTTCGTCAGACCGGCTTCATTCGGGACTCGTAGACGGTAAGGTTCGGCAATTCGAGGGCGGTCAAGAAGCCCCCTTTTCCGCAGCCGGTGTCGATCACGAAGACCTTGTCGCGGCCCCAGATGTCGAGCGGGTCTTCCGGTGTGAAGCCGTCAAGCTCCGGCGGCAGATTGTCCGTTGAAGTGTGGCCGCAGATCACGCGCTTCCCGTCGTATTCGGTAAAGAAGCGAAGAGTGCGAACCCATAACAAATACAGCGGGTTGGGAGTGTCCTTCGGGTGGAGCCAGCCCTGTTCGTTCTCGATCAGCCCTGCGTGGACGTAGATGGCGTGCTCGTCCTCGTACCAGAACGGGAGATCACGGAGCCACGCGAGCACGTCCGGAGGAATGAACGATGCATTCTGCATCACCGCGAATTCTTCCGGCTCCATGAAGTCCCCTTCCGAGAACGGCTTCTTGGCGAACGAGCGGTAGGTCGCGAGACACCCATTGTTTGCCGGAATCACAAACTCGGGCCAGCCACCATCAAATACCCGAATCCACCCGTCTTCGTGGTTTCCGCGAAGGGCGCGGATTTGCGCCTTTGTTCGCTTCGGGAGTTCGTTGCGAATGAGGTCTATGACTTCCGCGGAGTGCGGCCCCCGATCGACGTAGTCGCCGAGGAAGACAAGGGTGTCCTCCGCGTCGAGCTCGGGAAGCTTCGCGAGAAGCGTCTGGAGTGCGTCGTAATCCCCGTGAATGTCGCCAATAGCGATGGTGCGGCCAGCCATGAATCGCGCGAGGATAGCCCGGTCACCCCATTTCCGGTTACGACAATCGGACGATGGCCTTCGTCACCCTCGATGCTCACCTCCGCGAGGCGCCCTTCGCGCTCGCGATGTCCTCCGGCTTCTTCTCGTTCTTCGCCCACACCGGCTTTCTCCGGGCTCTCGAGCGGCGCGGCCTCATGCCCGCGTCGGTCTCGGGATCGAGCGCAGGCGCCCTTGTCGGCGGCCTCTGGGCCTCCGGTCTCGACGCCGAGGCGCTCGCCGGCGAGCTTCTCGCCCTCGATCGTCATGAGTTTTGGGACCCCGCACCCGGCTTCGGCTTTCTTCGCGGCGCGAAGTTTCACAGCAAGGTCCGAAAATTGGTGCGTGATGCACGCATTGAGGATTGCCGCGTGCCGGTGCGCATCTCGATTTTCGACATCGCGACGCGGAGCACAAAGGTCGTGACCCGAGGCGCGCTCGCCGACGCGATCTGCGCGAGCTGCGCCGTTCCGCTCTTTTTCCAACCGGTCCGCGTCGAGGGGCGCCTCTCTTGGGACGGCGGCGTCCTCGATCGACCGGGCATCGCCGAGCACCCAGCCGGTCGGCTCCTCTATCATCACATTGCGTCCCGGTCGCCGTGGCGTCGTCCTGGCGGAAGCTCGATGGTAATCCCTGCGCGCGAGGGCCTGGTTGCTTTGCAAATTCAGGACCTTCCGCGTTCTGGGCCCTTCGCACTCGCCGCCGGGCGGGATGCGCTTCGCGTCGCTGAAGCGGCTACCGAGCGCGCCCTAGACGGCACGCTCCAGCCGGTCATCACCGTCGCCGCCTAGACGCCCGAAGGTGCTTGCTGGTGGCTACGCGAGGTGGGCGCCTGCCTTGTCGAGCCACTCGTCCATCGCCGCCTCGATCCGGCGATTGCCATCTTGCGTGTAAGATGCAAGTTTCTCCGCGCAGGCCGGGATCGCCTCCAAAAACGCGCCGATCGTCGCCGGGTCGAGGGTCGTCGCGGCTTTCCCGAAGCCGACGAGTTCCAAGTAGCGGGCGTTGAGCGTCTGCTCAAACTGCTTCGCGAGCGGAACCGCGAGCATCGGCTTGTGCAGGTACACGCACTCCCCCATCAGCGTAAATCCGCCGCCGGCAATCACGCCGCGGCAGCTCGCAAGATCTTCGATGAATCCCGCCTCGGAGAACGGTTGAAAGAGGATGTTCCCCTCTTTCAAAGGCTCTTTCAGCTCTCGCCTCATGCCGTACACGCGGAAGGGGTACGGCGACTGACGGAGCGCGTCGAGGAGTCCCTGGTTCCCCTCGGCGGTCTGATAGACGAGAATATGCTCCCCTTCGGAGCGCTTCGCCGCAAGGATTTCAGGCCGCAAAATCGGTGGGAACAGCGTTGTGTTCTCCTTCCGAACCGGCGGGTGAAAGAACGTTGTGATGAAGTACTCGTTGCAGAAGGGGAGCTTTGCCTTGACGAAGCCCTTCGCGAGTTGGAAACTTGCCTCTTCCCCTTCGATAATTGATTTTGGCAGGGTACATCGATTGATGATCTGCATGTTGTCGATGGAGAGGATGGGAAGGTTTCGGGATTTTGCGTACAGGTACGTCCACGACTCAAAATCGCTAATGACCGCCTCGGGAGCGAAGCTCGTGAGCAGGTCGAAGTAGGCTTTGATGTTCTTCGGAAGGCCGGTGAGTCCCTCCTCGACGTTCGACCAGAGCGTCCGGCCGAGCCGTACCCGGTTCTCCTCGTAGATCATGTGGAGCCCGCTGATCTGGCGCACCCCTTCGAAGCGTTTTTCCAGGAAGCCGTGGGCACGCCCGGAGGCCATGATCGTCACCTCGTGCCCCTGGGCCACAAGGTGCTCAAGGAGCACGCGGGACCGCATCGCGTGCCCCATCCCTTCACCGACGACGCCGTAGAGAATTCGCATGGCCTGCGAAGCTATCGGAAGCACGCAGCCTCGGGCGCCGGAAAATCCGTCTAGGGTTTCTAGATGCGCCGGCGAATTTGGTCCGAGACGTTGCCCCATGCGGCAGTGACGACCCGTGAGGTATGCACGCTTCTTCGGGACCACCGTCTCGAAGTTGCGCTTGCGGTTCGTCCGAGCGACGTCGACACGCTCGCGCGCACGGTCGCCATTCTCGCCGACGCTGGCATCGCCACCTCGCTTTGGCCGATGGTTGACGATCGCGACGGACGCTGGGTTCATCGCGGCAGCCTCCGCCACCACCAGGCGCTCGTCGCGGCGATTTCCCAAGAAATACCGAAGTGTCACCGTGGCGAACTCGTCCTCGACCACGAACCGTATTTCCCCCTTGTTCATGCGCTCTGCGCGCCGTCCCCGTCGATCACCGCCCTTGCCGGAGCCTTTCGGGAACAGGTGCGTCGCGACCGCGAGCACGACGCTGCGAGGGCCGAAAAAATGTATAATGCATGGGTTTTGGCGCTCGAGGCCGACCAGTTTTCGGTCGGTGGAGCCCTTGCGCCTACCGTCCTCGCCGGTCGCGGCGCCCGCCGATCGCCGCTCGGACTGCGGGCGCTTGTCGTTGAACGTATGGAAAAGACCGCAGGTCTCCTCCCTCCCGCCGGCAGTGGGCGCCAGAGTACGATGCTCTACCGTTCGCTGGCCGAGGGGTGGTCGCGTGGCGTGATCAAACCGTCTTCTTGGCCAAAAATTTTGGAGGAGGCGAGCCGACGAGCGCTCCGTCGGTTTGGCGCGAATGCCGATATTTCGCTGGGTCTGGTCGGTCCCGGGGCCCTGGAGACGGAACCGATCTACACGGACGAAACTGCGTTTGCTGATGACCTTTCCATCCTCAAGAAGGTCGGCATCGCCAGCTTTACGCTATTTGACTTAGGCGGCCTTTTGCGACGCGGCGCGGCGAAACGCTGGCTCTCCGTTCTTGAATAGGACGTCATGTTGCAGATCTCCCCCTTGCAACGGCCGCGTCTTGGATAAGAGTGCGCGCCTCTATGCGCCGCTTGCTTTCCGCACTCCCCGCCGTCGCTCCGCTTTTCCTCCTTCCGTGCTTCGTGCCGCTCCTCGGCGGGTGCGCGATGGAGGAGGGGGCGACCGGTAGTGACGTTGGTGCGACGAAGTCGGCGATCATCAAAGGGACCAATTCTGACGAATCCCAGGACGGCGTCGTGCTCATGGTCGACGAGTCGATCGGTGCACAATGCACCGGTTCCTTCATCACGCCTCAGCTGATCCTGACCGCGCGCCACTGCGTCTCGAAGACCGACGAAGGCTCGCTTTGCACGACCGACGGCAAGGCCGTTCAGGGTGGAAAAGCGGGCGCTGACCTCAACGCGTCGACCATGGGCTTCGTCGTCGGAGCGACCATCGGCCGCGGCTCCAGCTATGCGGCGCGTGGCTCCAAGATCCTCCATCCAAACAGCAACGTCATCTGCAACGCCGATATCGCCATCGTGCAGCTTGACAAGCCGGTGGTGGGGGCCAAGGTCATGCCGCTCCGTCTCGATGCACCGGCGGAAGTCGGCGCGAAGATTACGGCTATCGGCTGGGGCGTCACCGACAAGACTGAGCAAACGTCGACACGTCAAACGCGAACCAACATCCCGATTCTCGCCGTCGGTCCGAAGGAAGAGCAGAAGGCGGGGAACCTCTCGCTCGGCATCGCCGACCGCGAATTTGAGGTCGGCGAGTCGATCTGTTCCGGCGACAGCGGCGGTCCCGCCGTCGACGTCGACTCGGGCGCCATCCTTGGGACGGTCTCGCGCGGTGGCAACGGCAGCCAGTCCTCCAAGCCGGCTGACGGCTGTATCGGCTCGAATACGAAGAATATTTACACCGCCGTAGCCGGTTTTGGCGACTTCATCCGCGGCGCTGCGGACGACCTCGGTCAGCCGCTCTGGCTCGAAGGGCAGGAGAACCCCTACAACAAGGGATTCGGTGCAGTATGCAACGATGCCCTCGCCTGTGGCTCAAACGAGTGTACCGAACAGCCCGGCGGCACGAAGACCTGCACCCAGACCTGCGATGACGCGAACGCGTGTCCCGACGGGTTCTCGTGCAACGACGTTGACGGCAAGAACCTTTGCATTTCTAACCTTCCCCTCGATGCCGACGGCAACCAGATCATCACGAAGAAGGGCTGCGCGGTCACGCCGGTGCCGGTCGGCGGTTCAAGCGCCAGTCTTGCCGGCATCGCCGCCGCCTTGGGCCTCGTCGTCGCTCGCGTTCTCCGGAAGAAATCGGCGTAACGCAACCGTCACGCTTCGCGCCGCTTCACCAAGCAATTCGACGAGGTTGCGCGTGCTCTGAGGCCCTTCCCCATCGAGGGGGACGTCATACACAAGGACGTCCCCCTCTTCGCGTACAAGCGTCGCGCCACTTGCGTCGAGGATGCGTCGGACGCCCTCGTTTTCGCGAAGGACCTCGGCACGAAAGTTCTGAATTCCGCGAGCAACTGCGAGCTCGGCGAGCGGTTCGAGGAGCGCTTTTCCGACCCCCTTCCGCTGCATCGCATCGACGACCGTGACCGCCGCCTCAGCCACGTGGGGAGCCCCAGGCAGAGTGACGTAACGGGCAACGCCAACGCCCCGTTCTTCTTTTAGATCTAGTGATTCGACGATCGCGACAAGCGCCAGGTGCCGCTCGCCGTCGACGGCCACGAGCCGATCGAGGAAGGACTCGGTCGGTTCGGATGCACTATGCATCATAAAGCGCCGGTAGCGGGACTCGGGCGAGAGCGACAAAATGCCGGCGCGGAGCCCCTCGCGGTCTTCCCGGCGCAGGGCACGGACGACGACCTGGGAGCCATCCGCGAGCGTCACAACGCGCCGAAAGTGGAAGAATTCGCGCCGCAACGACGGGGCGCCCAGCAAGTCACGCGTGCGCACGTCGTGAGGCTACCACGGTTGCTCTTGGTGTAGCGTGGCTCCATGTCCGAGCACTTTGATGTGTGTGTCATCGGGGCGGGGCCGGCCGGATTCGCAGCAGCGATGCGGGCCCACGACCTAGGGAAGCGCGTTGCCCTCGTTGAGCGGGGGCGCGTCGGTGGGGCCGGCATGCACCACGGTGCCCTCTCCTCGAAGACCTTCTGGCACCTCTCGAACGACTACGCGCGCGCCTGCCGCAACGACCGCGGCTATGCGACGAGCTGTGTAGATGTACACTACAAGGACGTCCGCGCCGAAGTGGCCCGAGCGGTTCACGAGCGTGAGGCGATCTTCTCTCGCCAACTCGCCGAACTCGCCGCGCCGGATCCGCGCGGCAGTTTCGTCGAACTCGTACGCGGAACTGCCCGATTTACCGGGCCAAAAATCGTTTGTGTGCAAACAAACACCGGCGAGCGGACCCTGGAGGCCGACGCCTTCGTGCTCGCAACTGGCTCGTCGCCGCGTCTCCCAGACGGCGTCCCGGTCGATGGGGTTCACGTCGTCACGAGCGACGGCATCGAAGACCTCGAGACCTTCCCTGAGAGCTTGCTCGTCGTCGGCGCGGGCGTGATCGGCTGCGAATACGCCACGATTTTTGCGAATTTTGGCCGCACGAAAGTATTTGTATTGGATCGGCAACCGCGCATCCTCCCCTTTGAAGACGAGGACGTCGCCGCCTGCATCGCCGAGAACTTCTCCCGTCTTGGCGTAACGGTCCATCAGGGGGCGAAGCTTCTCGACCTCGCGATCCGTGACGGCGGCGTCGATTACTCCGTCGGCTACGCAGATGGTCGCGTCGTGAAGAATCGCGTTGCGAAAGCGCTCGTTTCGACGGGGCGCGCACCGGCGGTCCGTGGTCTCGGCCTCGAAGAACTCGGCGTCGCCTTCGACAAGAGCGGCGGAATTGCGGTCGAAGATGGGCAATCGACCACGACGCCCTGGCTCTGGGCCGTCGGCGACACCACCGCTGACGTCGCCCTCGCAAACGTCGCCGAGCTCGAAGGGCGCCATGCCATCGAGCGCATCTATGGCCTTGCGTCGCGGCCGCTTCGCTACGAAGCGCTCTCGGCGATTATGTTCCTCCAGCCGGAAGTTGCGAGCTGCGGCATCAACGAGCAGACCGCTCGCGAGCGCAAGATCGCCCACCGGGTCGGCGTTGTTCAGAACCGCCTCGTCGCCAGAAACGTCGCCATGCGGGCGACCGAAGGCTTCATCAAGCTCGTCGTGAGTGACGAGAAACCGCATCAAATTCTGGGCCTTCGCGTCGTCGGACCGCAAGCGTCCAGCGCGATTGCAGGCGTCGCCTTCCTCGTCGAAAAAGGGGGGACCCTCGAAGACCTCGATCGCCTCGTGCATCCCCACCCGGCGATCACGGAAGGGGTCCAAGAATGCGCGCGGCTTCTGCTCGGGCACTCGGTCCTCAAGCATGCCGTCTTCGGCGAAGACCTTCTCACCTTGCGCGCATGGAAGCCGGATTGAAGTTTTCGGTGGATCGGCGCCGCCCCCCGTGCTCCGTCAGCCTGCGATGGACATTACCTTCAGCGATATCGCCGTCGACGGCGAGCATCTCGTCGATCTCTCCGAGGAACTCTTGGCGCCGTGGTCCTGGCTTCCATTGCCGCCAGGGGCGGTCGTGGTTGCTGCATCGAAGGTCGGCGATCTCTTCTTTGAAGATGGGGAAGGCATCGTCTATCGCCTCGATACTCACCTCGGGCTCATCGATCGTATTGCCGACAACGAACAGGCTTTCTTCGAGGGACTGGAGGAAAATCTCGTCCCATGGTTTCGATGCGTGGTCGTCTTTCAGGCGCGCGAGGTCGGGGCAAAACTTGAGGGGATGAACGTATTTGCCCTCGGGAAGCCGGTCGCACTGGGCGGTGAATTCGACCTCGAAAATCTAGTTCACACCGATTTGAAGACCCACGTCCATTTTCAGGCGGAACTCCTTCGAAAGCTCGCCGAATTGCCGCCGGGCGGGAAGCTGGAGGTCGAGGTTGTGAACGGACGGAGCGTCCCGCCAACCGCCCAGGGGACTGCCCTCGCCGCCGCCAAGCAGGCGGTCGTCGACGAAACCAAAGCAGCCGCGAAATAAGCGGGGCGATGGTCTGCGTGCCCCAACCGAGGTAGCCTCCCGCGGCGATGAGCGAGACCAGCCCC
>JAAFHJ010000086.1:10627-12752 GCA_013298325.1 Myxococcales bacterium
TGACCGGATGAAGGTCGCCGCGCGAATGGCGCCGACCTACGAGCAGCGGCTTACCGCGCTGGAGAAGCTCGAAGACGTGATCTCCCGCAACAAGGAGCCGCTCGTCCAAGCGATTTCCGCCGACTTTGGGCATCGCTCCCGCCACGAGACGCTTTTTGGGGAGATCTACATCGTCCTCTCGGGGATCAAGTACGCGAAGGCGCATCTTGCCGAATGGATGCAAATCGAGGAGCGGGATGTCGAATTGACGTTCTTCCCCGGGCGCGCCGAAGTCCGACCGCAGCCGCTTGGTGTCGTCGGCATCATGGCTCCGTGGAACTACCCGATGCAGCTCGCGTTGGGGCCGCTCGTGGCCGCGCTTGCAGCCGGCAATCGCGCCGTCATCAAACCCTCGGAACAGACGCCGAAGACCGCGGAAATCCTCGCTCGCATGATGAGCGATGTCTTCGCGCGCGACGAAGTCGCCGTCGTTCTTGGGGACGCATCGCTCGGACCGGTCTTTGCCAAGATGCCCTTCGACCACCTGCTCTTCACCGGCTCCACGCGCGTCGGAAAGCTTGTGATGCGGGCTGCGTCGGAAAACTTGGTTCCGGTAACGCTTGAACTCGGCGGCAAATCGCCGGTGATCGTTGGCGACGACTACAAACTCGATCGCGCAGCCCTTCAGATCCTCTCTGGGAAGCTCTTTAACGCCGGACAGACCTGCATCGCCCCCGACTACGTCCTCGTCAAGAAGGGGAACGGGGAAGCACTAGCTAGCGCCTTCGATGCGGCAGTTTCCGAACTGTACCCCGGCATCCCAAACAACGCTGACTATACGAGCATCATTGCTGCCAATCAGTGGAAACGCCTCCAAGGCTACCTTGCCGAAGTTGAAGAAAAAGGGGGTGTTGTGAAGCGCCTCGGCGGTGAGGACGACGAGGAGAATCGAAAGTTCGCCCCCCGTATTCTCCGGAACGTACCGGAGGATGCCAAGGTCCTCGACGACGAGATCTTCGGTCCAATTCTCCCGATTGTTGAGGTTGAAAACCTCGACGCGGCCATTGCCTACATCAATGACCGCCCGCGTCCGCTCGCGCTCTACGTCTTCTCTCACGACGATGCCACGGTTGAAAAAGTGCTCGATGGCACCACAAGTGGTGGTGTTACCGTGAATGAGACGCTTCTCCACATCGCCCAGGATGACCTCCCCTTCGGCGGAGTCGGTCCGAGTGGAATGGGCCAATACCACGGCCGCGAGGGCTTCTTCACCTTCTCAAAGGTGAAGCCGGTCTTCTACCAACCGCGATTGAATGCGACCGGCATCATGCGCCCACCCTATGGCAAGGCGATCGATACGGTCCTCCGCGTGCTCGTTGGTAAGTAGCAATCGTACGGAAACGAAAAGGCCCGATGCATCGAGAGATGCACCGGGCGATTTTCTTTGAAATTGTCTTTGAATACGGACGGTGTCTTCCTTAGGTAAGCTCGCCTGTGTGGCTCTGCTCATGGGGAAGTGCCGGGAGTTCCTTGTACTTGACGACGACGCGCGCCGTGAACGCGGTCGCGAAGGCGATAAGGCCGATGTCGTCGAGCCACCCGAGGACCGGAATCACGTCCGGAATCGCGTCGACCGGGGAGAGCGTGTAAACCGCTGCGGAAACGATCGAGAGAACGACAAGTCCTTTCCCGAACACCGATGCGTTCGGGTCTTTGAAGTAGCGGTGAACGGCCCGAAACCAGCCGACCTTTTCGCCGAGTTGCTTCATGGGGAAGATCGTAAGTCGGTGTGCCCGCCTGGCAACCCGCGCGCGCAAAATAGGCGCTACTCAATGACCTGAAATACGGTGCGCCCGACGAGCTGTCCATCCTCGGTCTCCACATCGACGGACCACGAACCGGCGAGTTTTCCAGCTAAATCGCGCGCATCGAGCGTTGACCGAAGTCGCACCTGGCCGTCCGGCCCCGGCACGCGTGCGGTCGCTTCGGTGCTCCGATGTGCCACCTCCCCATCGTGGCGCCAGATGTGGACGAGCGCGTCCCCTTTGCCACCGGGAATGACGACGTCGGTGACGGCAAAGACCTGCTTCACGACCGACGTGTGAAGCGTGCCTGCCTCCATGCTCAAGCGGCCGTCGTCGAGGAC
>JAAFHJ010000087.1 GCA_013298325.1 Myxococcales bacterium
ATTTCGTCTTCGCCTTCATACAGTACCCACCTGAGAGCCCCTCATTTGCCCTAGGGAGGCCGTCAGGGCCGACGCCGAGGGGCGACACCAGTTGTTCGCAAACGAACCCGTCCGGGCATGCGCAGTAGTTCGCGCCGTCGTTCGTGTTTCCGTCGGCGTTCGCACAGCGGCAAGAGCAGTAGACGGCCGCCTCTGCTTGACGGTCGGCGCATTGGGACGGGACGCAGGAGTTCCCTTCTTTGCCGGTCACCGGCTTGGTGTCGTCGTTGTTTACGATACAGCCCTTGTCGCCTGGATCGTTTGAGTAGGGCTTCCCCGTTGCCTCCTGCCCATTGGGGCAGGACACGCGACCACGGAAGTGATTCACGAGACAGACGCGGGTCTGGCACTGGAAGCTCCTTGACTCGACGTAGGTCGATCCCTGGACGAAGCCCTGGAAAGACGGGTCGAGTTCTCGTTCTGGCGTGCACGGGTCGCCAACGCCGGTTGAATTGCAGCCGGGCGTCGCGATGAGGAAGCCCGCCGCGCCGACCGCAGCGAAGGCCATCATGAGTCGGTTCATGGGTGCTCGCGTCTCCGTTGGTGGCCGCACAATCGTCCCACGATTGCCGCGGGCCGGATGTCACGAAATCGCATCCGGCCAATGAATCGAGGCCGCCACCGTTCCGGCCCGGAAGCTACTTGTGTTCGAAGGTGAACGTCAAGGCCCTAAATCCACGCGTCCCCGAACGGTCTCGATTCTTCCATCGGTGCGCTGCAATTCGAGCCGTTATTCAGGTTCTCGCCGAGCGACGCCACGAACGACCCCTTGACAATCGAGTACGCGTCTCCGTAGCATCGCGCCGCTCGCAAGCGGGCTCTTTGGCCGAAACGCAGTAATTTTCGGGGTCTCGCGACGCCCGACCCCAACCGGATGTCGGCACATTGCCGCCGTCTCGCCTCCCAAGTCTCCCTTCACGCTTCCCCGACGGAGCCCAGACGATGCGAAAAATCGTGCGATCGTTCCTGCTGGCCGCAACCCCGGCCCTGCTCACGCTGTCGCTTTCGACCCATGAGGCCCACGCCCAAGGGAAAAAGGCGGGCGGAAAAAAGCCGCCGACCACGCAGCCGGGGACCGGCGCCGCAGCCGGAACCGGCGGTGCGGCGAAACCGATCGATATCGACGCCGCCCCCACCGGGCAGCCGGCGGCGAAGCCCGACCTCGGCCCCCCTCCGACCGCAGGCCAAATGACGCCGGAAGCGGCGAAGGCGAAGCGCGATTTCGACCAGGAAAAGTGGGAAAAGGCGGCGCTCGGTCTCTCCAAAGTTCAAAAGGGGGAGACGAACGACGACGAAGGGAACAAGCAACTCGCCCAGTACCATCTGGCGATCTCCTTGTATCACCTCAAGTTTTACCAGGCGGCCTACGGTATCTTCTCGGAAATTGCCGACAAACCGAACCACCTGAAGTTCAACGAAACCCTCCTCTGGCTCGCGCGCCTCGCGACCGAGCTCCCCGAGCCGGCCGACATCGTTGAGCGCGTCGGTAAGTACGACGAAGGTCAGATCGCGAAGTTCAACAACGCCAACCAGCGCGACTTGTACTGGCAGCTCAACTACCTGCTCGGCCGCTACAAGTACCGAAATCGCCAGTACGACGACGCAATCAAGCTCTTTAGCAAGGTTGCAAAGCAGTCGAAATGGTTCGTGAAGAGCCAGTTCTTTACCGGCATTTCTCACGTGCAGCTCCGGCGATCGGTCCCCGCCGTGAAGGCTTTCCAGTCGATCGTTTCTTCGATTGATGACGGTGCCGACGTCGAAGACGAGACGCGTATGCGCGACCTCGCCTTCCTCTCCATGGCGCGTACCTACTATTCGGCCTCCGTCACCCTCGACGAGAACAACACCCCGAAGATCCTTGAGGATCGTCTCAGCGCCGCGGTGAAGTACTGGAACACCGTCGACGTCGGAAGCGAGTACTGGCTCGATGCCCTCTTTGAGGAGTCTTGGGCCTACTTCATGGCCGGTGACTATTCCCACGCCCTCGGGAATATTCACACGATCCAGTCGCCGTACTTCCCGAACTCCTACTACCCGGAAGCGGAAGTTCTCAAAGCGGTCATCTACTTCTCGAACTGCCAGTATGACGATTCTACGACGATCGTCTCGAAGTTCCAGCAGAAGTACCAGCCGCTCTCGGACGAATTGAACGGCATTCTGAACGGCTTCAAAGGCGACAACCAGGAAGAGGCCTTCTACGGCTTCCTGAAGGACGTCCGCGACAGCAAGGCGAAGCAGCTCGACAAGAAGGGCGACCTAACCAAGACGGTCGTCAAGAACGCGCTCAGCGATCGACAGCTCCTCCGCCACATCAAGTACGTCGAATTGCTCGACGAAGAGCAGAAGCGTTTCGACAAGGCGACGGCCGAGTTCAAGGGGTCGGCCCTCGGTCTCGACACGAAGGACGCGCTCTCGCTCGCCCGCGACATCGCGGTGAAGAACGCTGGCGCCCTCGCGAAAGAGCGCTATCAGCGCAATATCGATGAACTTTCCGAGCACCTTCGCAACAGCGCGAAGATCCTGATCGACATCACTGCCGCCCAGCGTAACCAGCTCGACGCTGCGATCGCGGGTGCGCAAGTCACGGCCAAGGAATCGGAGCGCAACATCGTCAAAGCGGACGAAGAACACGTCATCTGGCCCTTCAAGGGCGAGTACTGGCGCGATGAGCTCGGCTTCTATCGGCAGACGATCACGAGCCGCTGCGGAAGGTGAACAGCATGAAACCGCTATTGAAGTACATGAGCGCCGTGCTCGTGCTCGGCGCCGCCGCCCCCGCGGCTGCAGAAGGGCTCGCTTGCATCAGCGACGCGGCCCAGAAGACGCTCACCGCTTGCCCGAACGACGGTCCGAAGGAGTTCAAGAGCTCCAACGGAAAGGCGCCGGAAATGAAGATGGGCGGCGTTGCCCCCGTCGAGGCGAAAAAGAAAGACGGCAAGCCGACGAACCCCGGCTTCGAGCAGGGGGCCGCCGAGCGCGACGACCGCAAGAGCCGCCTCGCCAACCGTGCCCAGGCACTCCTCGTTGACGAAATCGGACGCCTCGAAGCGCTCTACAAGGCGACCGGCAAAGGTGCTTCCGACCGTGCGCAGATCATGCGACGGCTTGCGGAAGACTACGTTGAGCTCGAAAACGTCGCGTTCCGCAACAAGACCCAGGCGGAAATTGATCGCGACGCGCTCAAGAAGTCGAATCCGGCGGAAGCGGGCAAGAAGCAGGCATTGGTCGACGCATCGGGGAAGG
The DNA here is from genome assembly GCA_013298325.1 of Myxococcales bacterium. Lineage (GTDB taxonomy): Bacteria > Myxococcota_A > Polyangia > Polyangiales > Polyangiaceae > JAAFHJ01. Next base: position 3,283 of record JAAFHJ010000087.1, read on the forward strand.
TCCTAAAGACCGCTCGCCGAAATGCGATCAACTACTATTCAAGCCTGAAGAACGACTACCCCAACTACGCTCAGCTCGACGAGATTCTTTACTATCTCGCGTACGAGTACGAGCAGGCGAACGACTACGGGAATGCCCGTACCGCCTACTACGAGCTGATCAACAAGCGCCCCGACTCGAAGTACATTCCGAACGCCTATCTCGCGTTCGGAGAGCTCTTCTTCAATGAAGCGCAGGGCGACCCGTCGAAGTGGGATACCGCTCGCCAGGCCTACGAAAAGGTCACGACGTATCCGGAAGACTCGACGAAGGTCTGGGGCTACGCCTGGTACAAGCTTGCGTACGTTCATTGGAATACGGGGGCCTTCGAGAAGTCCCTCGACGCCTTCAAGAAGACCATCGATCACGGCGTGAAGTTTGCCCAGCAGCCGAATGCAGCGAAGCTGGCCGATGCAGCCCGCCGCGACATCATTCCGGTCTACGCGCTTCAGGGGCAGCCTAACGCCGCATTTACGTTCTTCAAGAACATCTCTGGCGACGCGCCCGGTCAAACCGAGAAGACGTACAAGATGATGGATGACCTGGGCCAGAACTACCTGGATACCGGTCATTACAATGACGCGATCGCCTTGTACAAAGACCTCTTGGTCCGCAACAAGGGGAGCGATCAGTCCTGCAGCTACCAGGCGCACATCACCGAAGCGGTCATGGCGCTCAATGCGAACAAGAAGGACGTCATCAAGAATGAGCTCGATGCTCAGCTGAAGGCGTACAGCGAGTTCAAGGCAGGAAATCATTCGCCGGCTTCGAAGAGTGAGTGTGCCTCCAAGACGGCGGCGCTCGAAACCGAAACGGCGATGTCGTGGCACCTCGAGGCGGTCGGGAGCGGCGGCAAGCGCGGCACGAACGACCCGAAGGCGATGGCGCTCGCTGCGGCGGTCTACAAGAAGATCGTCGATACGTGGACCCAGGACGAATTCAAGAACTTCGAGTTCCCGCGCATCACCCGTGAGGACTGGCCGTCGATCTACAAGATCAAGTACGCGATGGCCGACTTGCTCTACTTCCAGAACGATTGGGAGAAGTGCGGTCCCGCGTTTGACTCGGTTGTCGCTGAGAACCCGACGGGCCCCGAAGCTCCGGAAGCCGCCTACGCGGCCGTCCTTTGCTACCAGAACATCTACGAGAAGACGCACCCGAAGGAGCTCGCTCGTAAAGGTTCCGGCAACGGCCCCGGCGCCAAGAAGGACGACAAGAAGAAGGACGACGAAGACATCGATAGCAAGTTGAAGCCGAAGGACATGACCGAATCCCAAAAGGGGATGGTCCAGGCCTTCAACCGCTTCACCTGCTACATCAAGCCTTCGAACGGCGACGCCGATGGCATGAGCAAGCTTGTTGAAGTCAAGTACGCCCGTTCGCGTACTTACTTCGAAGCGCAGCATTGGGAAGAAGCCGCCGTCGGTTTCCGCGACATCGCGCTCAACAATGCCGATCAGGAATCCGGGATTTACGCGGCGATGCTCTACATGGAGAGCATCAACGTCCTCGGAACCCACGGGAATCCGACCCGTTCTTCCTGCTTTGCCGACATGGCGCAGGACGTCCCCAAGTTCATCGACCTCTATTGCAAGGGCGACAAGGCGACGAAGAACGCCGAAAGCTGCACCGAACTCGCGAAGGTTCAAGTCAACCTTCAGCGTCTCGGCGCGGAAGCCAAAGTGAAGGAGGCGGCATCGCTTTCCAGCACCAAGGCGCTCTCGCTCTACGAAGAGGCCGGCGTGTCCTACATGGACATGTTCAAGAAGAATTGCCAGGATCCGGCCGCGAATGGCCAGCCGGCAAGCGCGGATCGTTGCGATGAAATCGCCTACAACGCGGCAAAGGCCTATCAGGCTGCCCGCCTCGTTGCGAAGTCGATTGGCGCTCGTAAAGCCCTGATTGAGTACGACCGCAACACGAAGGGGAATAGCCCCTACGCGAAGAAGGCAATCTACGAAATCGGCGGCAACTACCAGGCGATCGCCGTCTACGACAAGGCTGCCGACTACTACGAGCAGTACGCCGATGCCGACGTGAAGGGGGAGAAGGCCGACCTCGCCCTCTCCGACGCCGTGCTTCTCCGTCTCGGCCTCGGCCAGGAAGCGGAAGCGCTCCGCGATGCGGAGAAATTCCGCAAGAACTACGGTGCTTCCAAGCAATCGCAGACCGCCTCGATCGCCTTCGCCATCGGCGCCCACTACGCGGAAAAGGGCGACTGGGACAACGCCCGGAAGAACCTCTCCGGCAACATGTCGGTGATCGACAAGGCCTCTCCCGACATCCAGGTGCAGGCGCACGCGACCCTCGGACGCGTCTACGCGAAGATCCCGCAAGGCGATAAGCTCGCGAAGAACGAGTACGCGAAGGTTCGTAACATTTGGGGCGACGGTTCGAAGGCCGTCGAAGCGATCCGCGCCGCCCACCCGGGCGACGCCGACAAGGCGATCGGTAAGGCGCTAAACGCCGTCGGCGAAGCGATCTTCTACAATGCCGATGAGATGAAGGTTGCGACCGTCGACCAGATCAAGTTCCCGATCTACGTCGGCAACGGCGACATGAAGTCGGTCAAGGCCCACATCGACACGAAGGTGAAGGGTTGGCTCGAGAAGAAGAAGCCGGCCATCGAGAAGGCCGAAGCCGAATACAAGAAGATCGTCGACCTCCAGCCGGCGCCCCCCCCGAAGTGGGTTATCGCTGCCGGTTCCCGCGTCGGTCTCATGTGGGGTAACTTCGTGGACGAGTTCCGCGCCGCCCCGATCCCGAGCAATATCAAGAGCGACGCCGAACTCCGCGGCGCCTATTACGACGGTCTCGACGGGGCCAGCGAGCCGATCAAGAGCGGTCGCGCGAAGCCGGCCCTCCAGACCTGCCTCACGTACTCGGTGAAATTCCAGTACTTCGACGACTACTCGCGCTCCTGCGAAGTCTGGCTCGCGAAGAACTACAAGGGCGAATACCACGTCGTCGACGAGCTTCGCGGCGCGCCGACCCTCGTGAACAGCACCTTGGACGAGCAGAATCCCCCGCTTCTCATCGGAGGCCAGTTCTGGCACCCGCCGAGCGCAGCGCCGGAGAAGGCCGAGGAGCCGAAAGACGCTCCCAAGGACGCGAAAACCGAAAAGAAAGCCGATCCCAAGAAGGGGGGCAGGTGATGAAGCTCAACAATCTTTGGATCGCAGGATCTTTCGCGGCACTCGTTGCCTGTGGCGGCGGCGGGGCGACTACCGGTGGGGCCAACGTCCCGAAGAAGCCGGATGGCCCCGTCTCTTCGAACGGAACGCCGGTTAGCCAGGAGACGGTCAATCGTTTCCAGGTCGCCATCGACGCATTCGCCGTCCACGAGAAGGCTGCCGACTGGAACGACGCCATCTGCAAGGATGTTGCCGACAAGTTCAACGCCGGGTCGGAAGGGGGCAAAATCCCCGAGGCGCTCTTCGACGCGGGCCTCGCCTGGCAGCGCTGCGGCAACGACAAAGAGGCGAAGTCTCACTTCGAAAAGGCGCTCGGCGCCGACGCGAAGTTTCACCCCGCTCGCGTCCAGATCGCCCTGTATCAATACAAGGCCGATCAGAACGAAAACGCCGTGATCGACACCCTCCGCAAGACGGTGCTCGACGCGAAGTTCCAGAACGTCCCTGCGCTCGTCGCTCTCGCTGCCTTCGAAATGCAGCGCGACGCCGACCAGGAAGACAAAGAATTCAACTGCAAGAGCGACGAAGAATGCGCGAAGTTGAATCTTCAGCGCGCTCTCGCCATCGACGACGGCTTCATGCCGGCGTCGAACCAGCTCGCGCTCTACTACTTCCAGCGTGCCAAGAAGAACGCCGGCGCCACCAAGAGCAAGGGCGGCCGCGGTCGCTCGATTGCGACCAACGCAGCGCTCGGAAAGCGTGCGGACGTCCAGCAGCTCGAACTCGCCGGCCTCGTCGCTTCGCAGGCCATCCGAAAGAACCCGAGCTACGCGCCGATTCACAACACCGCAGGCCTCATCCAGAATGAGCTCGGTCTCGTGAACGGCGCCGTCGCCGAGTTCAAGCAGGCGGCCACCCTCGATCCGCGCCTCTTCGAAGCGCAGATGAACTATGCCGCGGTTAACCTTTCTTTCCGAGGGTTTGACCAGGCACAAGGCGCCTACGAACGCGCGCTCAAGATGCGCAGCGGCGACTACGACGCCCACCTTGGGCTTGCCCTCGCGCTCCGCGGGCAGATCACCGACGTCAACTACGAAACGCAGGTCGCCGCCGTTCAAGCGGAGCTCGACGCCGCGAAGAAGATTGACGTGAACCGCCCGGACGCTTTCTACAACGAAGGCATCCTTACCCAGGAGTACAAGGCGAAGTCGGGCGGCGACAAGAACGCCACCGTTGCCAAGCTCAAGGAAGCAAAGGCAATTTTCGAGACCTTCATCCAGAAGGCCGCCGGAAAGACCGAGTACGACGGTGCCGTCAAGCGCTCGAAGGAGCGAATGGAAGACATCGACGGGACGATCGCGTTCCTCCTCGCGAGCAACGAGCCGGTTCCGGCCCGAATGCCGAACCTCGACGAAATCGCCCCGGGCCTCTTTGCCGTCGCGAATTCGCAGCCGATGCCGCTCGCGGCACGCTGAACGTCGGGAAACCGTAAAGAAAGTCGCGGCGGTTCACCCCCGCCGCGCTTTTCTTATTTTCCTGGGAACTTTTTCTTCGCGCCGCGTTCCAAGCCCCCCACGTTCCTGGGTGTCACCGACGCGTCTCGAAACGCACTTTTTTTCTGTCTACCGGGCGCTGCTTCTCGTAAACTGCGCCCGCCGCAGGGACCCTGCGCAGCCCCACCTCTCGGAGGCCCCCATGAACGCGAAGAAGATTGTTTCCACGCTCGCCGCATTTGCCGTGCTCTCGCTCTCCGTCTCCGCGTTCGCGCAGGCGGGAGGCAAGGACGAAAAAGGCGGCGATTACGGCTACGAGTTCAAGGACGACCCGTTGTCCGCCGGTGGTTTCGGTCCGAACGACGCGACGATTCGCGTTCGTCCCGGCCCGGTGCGCACCACGCTGATTCGTCCGCGCACGAGCTTCGTGCCGGAAATGCTCAAGTCCGTCGAAAACCTCTGAGAGTTCGGACGGACACGACCCGTTCCGTTTACGCCGCAAGCAGCGGCAAACCGCGACCCGCGGTGGAGTAGACCATGGAAGCGCAAGGCAAAGCTAAGGCTGCACTCACGTTCGCCCTCTATCAGGGGGACCAACTCCTGCGTCGCGAGACGCTCGCGCAGGATATGGTGAAAATCGGGAAGGACCCGCGCGGGCACCTCCGCATCGACGACGAGCAGGCCGCGCTTCGGCACGCGATGATCGAGGTCGCCGCGGAAGACGACGTGACCCTGATCGACCTCGGCTTTGAGCCAGGTACGCTCGTCAATGGGAAGCGGATCACCAAGGCGAAGATCGTCGCCGGCGATCAGATTCAGATCGGTGGAACGGTCGTGATCCTCGAAGCAATCGGCCCCGCGGACGGTGTTGTCGCAGCGGTTCCGGCCGCAGCGCCGACGCAGCAGGGACTGGGAGAAGTTGCGAGCAATCCGTTCGCTGCGAGCGCCCCCGCTTCTGCGAACCCGTTCGCCGCACCGGCGGCCGCGTCGAATCCGTTTGCCGCTTCGAACCCGTTCGCCGCTTCGAACCCGTTCGCGGCGAATCCGTTCGTCGCACAGGCACAGGCGGCCGGTCACGAAGTCAACGCCCCCGGCGGAAGCGACTTCAATCCCGACCTTCCGTTCACCTACTCGCTGGTTCGCAGCGGGCCCGAACTGAACTCGATGGAAGTCGAGCGCGCCGACCTCGCGTCGGTTGAAGTGCTTGTCCTCTGGGACACCAACGTCCTCCACGTGCAGCACCTCTCGCCGCCGCGGACCTACTTCGTTGGTGAGACGCCGGCTTCCGGGTACTACGTGCCCCAGGAAGTGATTGGCGCAGCTCAGGTCCCGATCGTCGCCGGTCGTGGCGGCGGTGCGGCGGCGATTATCCTCCCGCGCACCCGCGGCACGGTGGAAATCCCGGGGCAGCCGAAGCAGTCGCTTCAAGAGTACGTTGCCTCGGGGAAGGCCCGCTCGTCGAGCGAGCTTCCGGGCGCGTACGAAATCGACCTTCCGCCGGGCGCGAAAGTTCGTCAGGAACTTGAGAGCGGCCTCGCCTTTGAGCTGACGGCGGGGAACGCGGGCAAGGCGCCCGTCGCCGGTTTCCTTGCCGGTGTTTCGGCAGCCGTGTTCGGCTTCATGGGCCTCTCCTTCGCGCTCCACTTCGGCGTGATCGGCGCGATGGCCTTCTTCGTCCCCCCGATGGGCGGCGACTCGGCGGAAGAAATCGACCGCGATCAGCTTCAAAACCTCCAGAAGATGCTCAACGCGCAAGCGGAACGCGAGCAGGAGGAGAAGAAGACGGAAGAGCAGGCCGACAACGCTGCCGACAACAAAGAAGGCGGCACCGGGACTCGCGCAAAAGGCGAAGAAGGGTCGATGGGGAAGCAGAACTCCAACGACACCGGCAAGCGCTACGGCGTCCAGGGGCCCCAGGACAACCAGGATCCCCACCTTGCGCGCCAGGCAGCGATGCGCGAGGCGGCTGAGTTCGGGATGATCGGGCTCCTCAACACCGGCGCCGGCGGCGATCCGAATGCGCCGACCGCCCCGTGGGGCCGCGAGGATTCCCTCGGAAACGACCCGAGCAGCGCCCAGGGCAACATGTTCGGTGACAGCATCGGCGACTCCTTCGGCGCTGGCGGCCTCGGCCTCTTCGGCACCGGCGAAGGCGGCGGCGGTCGCGGCGAAGGCGTCGGCCTCGGCAACCAGGGCGCCCTCGGCCACGGCGCCGGCACCGGCACCGGCCAGGGCTTCGGGTCTGGCCACGGCAAAGTTGGCGGCGCTCACACCGCGAAGGCCCCGACGGTCCGCCAGGGCGTCACGACCGTCAATGGTCGCCTCCCGCCGGAAGTCATCCAGCGTATCGTTCGCCAGAACTTCGGTCGTTTCCGTCTCTGCTACGAAAACGGTCTCCGTTCCAACCCGAACCTCCAGGGGCGCGTTGGCGTGAAGTTCATCATCGACCGTTCGGGCGCCGTTTCCGCGGCGTCGGACGGTGGTTCCGACCTCGCCGATCAGTCGGTCGTCAGCTGCGTTGTCCGCGGCTTCAGCGGCCTCTCCTTCCCGCAGCCGGAAGGCGGCATCGTCACCGTTACGTACCCGATCATCTTTAACCCCGGCGATTGAGCCAACGGCGGCCTCGCCGCGAGGGGACAAGAGCCTCACTCTTCCGAGTGGGGCTTTTGCCGTTTGTTTCTCGGCGCCAGCGCTCCCACGCCGGAGCGTGGCAGAACCGTCGTCAGAGCGCTTTTTTTCCTTGGTCGCCGAAGGGTGTATTTGTAGGGTGCGCGTCCAGCATGAACACCGTCGCTTCGCGCACTCTTCTCGTCGCTCTCTGCGGATTGGTTGCCGTTTCCACGGGCTGCAGCCGGAACGCCATCGATGCGATCAACCTTGCCAACGAGGGGGACAAGTCGAAGGCCACCGCGCCCGACGAAGCGCTCTCGAAGTACGAGCAGGCCGCTCAGATCGACCCGAAGAACCACAAGATTCTCTGGCGCGAGAGCGACATCTACAAGCAGAAGGAGCGCTGGGCTGACTGCGCGGCGTCGATGAGCAAGGCGGCGAAGCTCGCGCCGACCTACGGGAAATACTTCTTCCGCCAGGGCTATTGCCTTGCAAAGGCGGCGGAGAAGGGCCCGACGAGCTGGTCGGAAGCCAAAGGGCCCCTCGAAGAGGCGATTGCGAAGGATCCCAACCTCGCCGATTCCTACTTTGAACTCGCGAACGTGCTCCTCCATCTCGACGACGAAAAAGGGGCTCTCGACAACTTCACCAAGGGTGTCAAGGCCCACCCGGAGTCGGCGGAAGGGTACTTTGAACTTGCGAGCCTCTATTCGCAGCTTGGCTTCAAAGAAGAAGCGTTGAACGTCGCGAAGGAGGGGGTCGGCTTGGCCAAGGAGGGCGACAAGTCGATGTACAAGCTGCACAATGTCATCGGCGACGCACTTAAGCGGAAGGGGGACATCAACGCCTCCATCTCGTCCTTCGAAGCGGCGAAGAAGGCGTGTGGTCAGTGCAACCAGGGCGGCGAAGCGATCACGCTCTTCGCGCTCGGCTCGACCTACTACCAAGCCAACAAGATGAGCGAAGCGACCCAGCAGCTCAATGCCTTCCAGAAGGTCGTTTGCAAGGGCAGTGCGGCAGCACGCTACCGCGCCCAGTGCGAGCAGGCCCAGCAGATGACGGCGAAGGCGGGCGGCACGCCCTGAAGGTCTACGTTCGTTCGCTGCTTCGCCATCGCGTTTCGTTGGCGTAGATAGCGGCACTGCGTGTCAAAGGTTGGGTCGAACAGGCCCAGCCTTTGTTCGTTTGTGTTGCAGACACCGGACGCTGCGCGCGCGCCAGCTCTCGATTGCTGATTTTGCTTCGAAAAAGGGATTTTGCGCGTCAGGGGCTGCAGAGATTTTGCGCCGGGCAAGTTTTTGCGCATCGAGCTGCGCAATCGCCCCCCACTTGCCTTACAGCCTCTGGTACTTTCACGCCCCACCAACGCGGTCGGTGCCGTCTCTAACGTCCAAAGCGCCTCTTTTCCCAGGCGAAATGCGGTCGAAGCGAGTGCGGAAGCGGCGCTGAACGCGAGGATTGGCCGCGACGCGGAAAGGCCACAGCCGAGGAACCATGGACTTGCAGGATCGACTCACGCAGCTCGAGAACGTTCGCGATTGGCAGGGGCTCGTCGAGGAGCTCGAGAAGGGGCTCGCCAACGGCGAAGCATCGAACGCCGTGAAGGCCGCGCATCATCTCCATTTGGGGAAGGTGTGGCGGGACAAGTTTCTCTCGGGCGTAAAGGCGCTGAAGCACTTCCAAGACGCTTACAAGCTCAATCCGCAGCTCCTGGAGGCCCTGGAGGCCGCCCGTGGCGTGTATTGGGACCTTGGCAAGGTCAATATGGTCCAGAAGCTCCTCGAACTGGAGCTGAAGACCGAGCGCGACGCCGTCACGACGACCGCCCTGCTCCTCGAGCTTGGTGACGTCGCAAGTGACGCTGCCGACTACGAAAAAGCGACGGCGACGTACGCGCGTGCCCTCGGCGCAAGCGGTGGTTCGAGCGACGCGGCGCGTGCCGCCCTCGAAGACATCCAGGTCGACGAAGCGAGCTGGCAGGACCGCGTCGCCGAGCTCTTGCGAACTGCCGGCCAGAAGATCGGAAGAGCG
>JAAFHJ010000088.1 GCA_013298325.1 Myxococcales bacterium
CAGAACTGCGTCGAGGTCTGCCCGAAGGAGATCCCGCTCGTCGACTCGATCGCCCAGGTATCGCGCGCCGCCACGAAGCACATGCTTTTCGGCTGGCTCTTGAAGTGACCGAGATTTAACGCACTCTTCCCGCCAGGGAAGCTTTTGAGCCCCGCACGGTTTCCGTCGCGGGGCTCTTGTTGTCCGAGCCGGTGGAGACTGTTCACGTATGCAAACACCCCTCGGAGAGGGAGGCGCCACCGACGGCGCTGCTCAAGATGGGGCCCGCCCGTTCGCGACCGCCAGCGAATTACCGGGCGGAGGCGTCGCGAGGGACGGCGGGCCCACAAAGACAGGGGCCCGCCCGTTCGCGACCGCCAGCGAATTACCGGGCGGAGGCGTCGCGAGGGACGGCGGGCCCACAAGGACAGGGCCCCCCTTCAACATCCGGGTCTACCGGCCGCTCGCTGCCCACGTTTTGCGCGCGCATCGAAGGCGCATCCTTGTGACCTTCTTCGCCTTTGTGGGCATTCCGGCGGCGCTTGCGGCTGTGTCCGCCAGTCAGGAAGCCGGGCGCGAGGGTATGACTGAAATCACCATCCTCGTCGGCGGCGCGGCGGTCGTCATGATGGCGGCGGTCGTCGGCGTGGTCGGACTCATAAGCTACGTACGGGTTCGCCGCGGTCTTGCCGCCGGCACCGGCCTCGAGGTCGTCGTCTCCGAGAACCTCCTCAAGATCACCCAGCCGAAACAGACGCCCCATTTTCTCCTCCGGCGGGACGTCCAGGTCGTTCTCGATTTGAGGCGCCAGGTCAGTTTGGTCCACAACGAACAACAAACCGTATTGACCGACGCCCTCGAAAATTGGCCAGAACTCCGCGAGCGTCTGCTCACCTGGGGCCCGGTCGAACGCCGCTCCTACGCGATCAACTGGCTCTGGGCGATGACCCCCCTCACGACATTGATCCTCTCCCTCGCCACCTGGCTCGTCGACAATCGCGCGGAATCGGTCGCGGTCGCTTTGCTCAGCGTCGCCGTTGGGGTTGCGCTCTCCGCGCGGATTGGATGGAGCCGCATTCTCCCGCGAAAGCAGAAGATCCTCGGCATCCTTCGCTCCCAGCTATTCGCGTTGGGCGCCCTCGCACGGCTGGCCCTTTACGCGAAAGAGGCGCTTCGATGAGTACCAACCCGTACGCGCCGCCACAGGAACAATCGGAAGCCGACCCCGTTGAAGAACTCTGTGTGCGAGCTCCCGATTTATGCGACGAAATTCAAGCCGTTGCAGCGACAGGCAACCAAGGGCCTTTCGCCAAGCCGACCCCCACCCGGAAGCTCGTGACGGCGATACTCTGGGCGGTGTTGACGATCGTTGCGTTCGCGATCTGGGATCGAGTCAAACGGTAAAGTCGCCGCGTGCGTGGGTGCGAATCTCTTCGTAGATCGTAGGATCGATCCCGAGCATTTTCTGAACGTCTCCAACCGGGGTTTCCCAATGGTCTTCAAAGGGGAACAGCACAATCGGCTTCATCGTACGGCCAAGGCGGAGGCCCAGTTCAATGCTTCGGGCAAACGGTACGCGCGCCGAATCCGACGCGAATCCGACCCGCAAGAAGGCGGCCCCGACAATCATGGAAGCGACGCGCGCGGGGAGCTGAGCGAGGTAAAAAGCGAGGACGCCCGCTTCGCCGATCGGCTGCGTCGAGAATCCGGTGACCACGTGGTGAATATCGTGGGTTTCGTAGATACGCGCGCGCACATACTGGCCATCGGTCTCCGCGGTCTTCACCGGCAGCGTCTTCGGGTCGAGCTTGTTTTCCCGAAGAAACCGCGCAAATTCAGAGCCTAGCGAGCCTGCCGGGAGCGTTTCGAGCTCCTCGATCGACGTCTTCGGCATCCGGCGACGAGCGGCGAGAAAACGGGGACCGTCGTCAAGCTTCGCGATTTCCTTAGCGAACTCCTCGGTGCCACGCTCGCCGACGACGATGTCGGCAAAGGCGAACACACGCTCGACCTCCGCCGGATTCATCATCAAGCGGACGAGTTCATTTGCGCCACGGACAGCACTCACCGGAAGACGGACGAACCGTGCGAGCTTCACCGAATCCTCCGCTCAGGGCTTCCGCGCTACGCAGACCCAGCGCGGCATCCCCTCGGAGAACCGGAGGTCGGTAAAGCCAGCTTTGGTAAGCATTTCAGAAACTTGCTGCTTGGTGTACCGCTTCTCGAGGCGGGTACCGAAGCGATCGAGGGCGTCGGTGCGCATCGTGTAGAAAGAGCGGTCTCGGTAGTAGGCGAGCGGCCACGACGGGGGCAGGACGCCGACGCGATCGAGGGCGCGGGCGCTGCGGGCGAGGGGCCAATAGACGCTGGCGGCAAGCGCCTGGCTCAGGGCGTAGCGGGCGCCATGGGGGAGCTTCGCGATGCGGCGACGGGCGATGTCGCTCGCCTTCCAGAGCTCCTGGTACCAGGCGGGACGCCCGTCTAGTGCATAATACAAGTACACAAGAAAGAGGCCACCAGGCTTGATCTTCTTGGCGATCTCGGCGATCGCCCCCTCGGTATCGGGGACGTGGTGGAGGACGCCGAGCGAATAGGCGAAGTCGAGGGAGCCGTCTTCGATCGGCGCGTCGCTCACGCTCGCGTGGTGAAAGGTGACGTTGGCGAGCCCGGCGAGGTTCGTTCGCGCGACCGCGAGAGCGTCGGCGCTTGCGTCGAGGCAAGCAAGCGAGCCGACCTTCGGCGCCACGAGCTTGGCCCACCGACCGCTGCCGCAGCCGAAGTCGGCCCCTTTCGCCCCTTCAGGCAGGTCCCGGAAGGGGAAGACTCCGAAATACTGTTCAAAAAGGGTGAGGAGTTCCCCCTCCGTCAGCTCGTCTTGCTGGAAGCGCGACCACTCATCGCCAAAACCGGCAACGGTCTTCTCGTCGACGTTTTTCATTGGGCGTTCCCCTCCCCCTTTGCGCGCAACGTCCACGGGATCTTTCCGCTCTGCCAGAAGCCTTCAAGGAGCTTCAAATCGCGGACCGTGTCCATGCATTGCCAGAAACTCTCATGGCGGTAGGCCATCAGCTCGCCGTCGCGCGCGAGCGCTTCAAGGGCGTCCGCTTCGAGGATCGTCGGGTCGCCATGGAGGTAGTCGAAGACCTTCGGCTCAAACACCATAAAGCCGCCGTTGATCCACCCTTCACCGACCTGGGGCTTCTCGGTGAACTCGGCGATACGGTCGCCGTCGAAGACGAGGCCACCAAAGCGCGCCGGCGGGCGAACCGCCGTGATCGTTGCGATTTTCCCGTGCTTTTCGTGGAAAGCGAGGAGCTTGGTGACATCGACGTCCGAGACGCCGTCGCCGTAGGTGAGGCAGAATCGCCCACCGACAAGCCGGCTCTTGAGGCGGAGCAGCCGTCCGCCGGTCATGACGTCCTGACCGGTGTCGACGAGGTGGACCTGCCAATCCTCGCTCTTCGGCCCCTCTTTGACGATATTCCCCGTGCGAAGGTCGACGGAAATATCCGAAGAGAGCGCGTGGTAGTCGAGGAACCAGCGTTTGATGACCTCGCCCTTGTAGCCAAGAGCGACGACAAATTCCTTGAGACCGTGCGCCGCATAGCCGGACATCACGTGCCAAAGAATCGGCTTTCCACCGATCTCCACCATCGGCTTCGGCTTGCTCACCGTCTCTTCGCCGAGGCGCGTCCCGAAACCGCCGGCCAGGATTACCGTCTTCATCGTTGCTCCCTCTCCCAGGTAAAAACGTTAAGAATCAAAAGCATTTAGAAGCCGAGGCGCTCCCCAAGACGCTTCGCGCTCTTGGTCATGACTGGGACGACGTCCCGAAGAAAGCCGGCATGCTGCACCCCTTTGCCGAAGGCGTGCCAAAGAGGCATCGCCGCGAGCCCCTCCACACAGAGCGCCGCTTCCTTCCCGTCGCGGGTCTGCGCGGCCCCCCAGAGGAGCGCGAGCCGGCGGGTCGTCTCGACGCGCTCCCTCATTCCGCGAACAAACGGACCTTTCTCCGGCGATCGCGCGAGAAGCTCGTCGAGATACTTATGCAGAACATCGCTACGAATCTGCGCGACCTTCGACCAAGGGAGCGCGACGCTCGCCTGCCCCTCATGGCGGCGTACCGCCATGCAGGATCGGGCATCGAGGCAGACATCGGCACGCTCGGCCATCCGCATCAGGATGACGAAGTCCCCGAAGTGAATCGGCACGTCGCGGTCGAAGCCACGATCGCCGAAGATCGAGCGTCGGTAGACAATTCCCGGCATCGGAATCGGATTTCGGCCGCGGGTCAGCAGCATTTCGAGGTACCGATCGCCGCGCACGGCGCCAGTCCGGGGGACCCAGCGGCGCTTCTCGGTCATCCGCCCGTCTTCGTCGACGAAGTCGTAGTTCGACCCCCAAAAACCGGCCCCCGGGTGGGCATCGAGGGCGCGTACGGCCCGCTCAAGGAGTTCGGGATAATAGACGTCATCGTCGTGAAAAAAGACGACATACTCGCTTTGAGCCTCGCGAATTCCGCGGTCGAAGTTGTCGAACATCGGCACACGTGGATCGGTGCGGGATACACGGACGCGCCCGTCGCGGGCGGCCCATCCGGCAAAGAATTCCTGCGCCTCCGGACCGCTCTCGTTGTCGAGGACGATCACCTCGAAGTCGCGGAAGGTCTGCGCGGCGATCGCCTGCTCGGCGGCGGGCAGGAAGGCCATGCGACCGATGGTCGGCACGAGGACGGTGAGGCGCGGGCGGGGAGCGGTCATGGGCTTTCGGCGAACGAAGCGAAGGTGCGGGCGAGGCCGCTGCGGAGGTCAAAACGGGGGCGGAAACCGAGGCCGCGGAGGCGGGTCGCGTCGCCGCAGAGGAACGGGGGATCGCCGGGGCGGACGGGGAACGCACCGTAGTCGACGCGCGGGGCAAGGCCACGCTCTTCCGCGATCGAAACGAGGGTGGCGACGACGTCCCGGACGCGTACCGGGACGCCCGAACAGAGGTTCACCGGGCCGGTGATGTCGCTCTCGACGACGTGGCGAACGGCAAGAGCCGCGTCCTCCAAGGCAAGAAAATCGCGCACTTGAGAACCTTCACTGACCCGCGCAACCTCACCGCGGAGGAGCGCCCCGATGACCGCCGGGACGAGCCGTGTCGGCGGTTCGCCGGCGCCGTGGAGGAAGAAGAAACGCATCCAGGCGAAGGAGATGCCGAGCGTCGGCGCCAGCTTTTCGAGCGCCATCGCTGTGGCCAATTTGCATGCACCATACAAGGTGTGCGGCACACACGGCCCGCCTTCGCGGAGGTAGCCCGCCGACAGATCGTATTCGAAGCAGGTCCCGGCGCCGACGAAGCGTTTCACGCCCGCGGCGGCCGCCTGCTCGAAGAAGCGAAGCGTCGCCTGGAGCCAGCGGGAATTTGCTGCAGTATGCAAGTACGTAGCCGGGTCAACGCACCAGGCGAGGTGGACGACGGTGTCCGGCGCTTGCTGAGCCAGGAGCTCCGAACAGCTCGATTCATCAAAAAAATCCAGCTGTTCGAAGGCAACCCCTTCGGGGAGTTCCCTCTCGGATCCCGGCAGTCCGGCGGCAGTCACCGTGTGGCCAGCCGCCTGAAGCTCCGCGACGATCGCGCGCCCGAGAAAGCCGGTGCCACCGGTGACAAGGACACGCATTTCAGTGGTGCTTGGTCGCCCAGTCGTAGCCGATCGACGGGTCGTCGGGCGGCAACCGGAAGCTCCGCTTCGGGTCGTGGCTATGCGTGCAGGCGTTCGCCACGATGTTCTCCGGCCCCATCCCCTTGAAGCCGTTCCAGACGAGCGGCGGAACCACAAGCAGGTGATAGCTGTCAGGGCCGAGGTAGACTTCCATCAAAGAGCCCTTCGACGGAGAGCCCTCACGGTCGTCGTACAGAGCGCATTTGATGCGCCCGTGCACACATGCATAATGCAACGACATTTCGTCGTGTTTATGCCAGCCCTTCACGACCCCCGCATAGACCGACGAGAAGTAGATCTCGCCGAACTCCATAAAGTGGGGGTCGCTCTTGCGGAGCATGTGAAACACGGTTCCACGCTCGTCGGCGATCCGGCGAAGCGGGTGAACGCGGACGCCCTCAATCGGGACTGTTCCCCGAACGAGGAAGACGCCGTCGACTTTGATTTCCGGATAATGGCTCATGGCGATCCCTCAAACGATCTTCGGGAGCGGCACGGGGACGATGAACTTCCCGCCGCGATCTCGGTAGTCCTGCTGCTGCTTGAGGATCTCTTCGGCGAAGTTCCAGGTGAGGAGCAGCGTGTAGTCGGGCTGCTTCTCAAGGAGCATTTCAGGAGCAACAATCGGCACATGCACGCCGGGCATGTGACGCCCCTGCTTGTAGGTGCTGCGGTCGGCGGCGAAATCGAGCTGGGTGTGGTCGATGCCGCAATAGTTGAGGAGCGTCGCCCCTTTTGCGGAGGCGCCATAGGCGGCTACCGTCTTCCCCTGGCTGCGCAAATCGGCAATGAGCGCGCGCAATTCCCGTTTGAGGGTGATGACGTTCTCCGCGAAGCGGTCGTAGGCGGGGCGGTCTTTCACGCCCCAGGCGGCCTCTTCGGCGAGCAGCGCCGCGGCGCGCTCGGTGCGGGGGCGCGTTCCGACGCGGGAGCCGAAAATGCGAATCGATCCGCCGTGAATGGCGATGCGCTCGACGTCGTGGAGGAAGAGCCCGTGCTTCTCGAAGAGGGCGGCGAGCGTCGTGAACGAAAAGTAGCAGAGGTGCTCGTGGTAAACGGTGTCGAACTCGACGTGGTCGAGGAAGTCCTTCAAGTAGGGGGCTTCAATGACGACAATCCCGGTATCCTTTACCCAAGCAGACAGCCCGGCGACGACGCCGTTCAAATCGGCCACATGGGCGAGGACGTTGTTCCCGTGGATGACGTCGGCCCGCTTCCCCTCGGCGGCCAGCTTCTCGCCGACTTCTTTGCCAAAGAAGGCGCAGAGGGTGTCTACACCGCGCTCTTCGATGGCGACTTTCGCAACATTTTCAGCCGGTTCGACGCCCAACACCGGCACGCCCTGCCGCTTGTAGTGCTGGAGGAGATAGCCGTCGTTGGAGGCGATTTCGCCAGCGAGGCTCCCCGCTCCGAGCTTCTCTTCCGCGATGAGTCGCGTCGCCAGCGTATCGGCATGGCGGACCATCGTGTCGCTGAACGAGGAGAAGTACAGGTAATGAGAAAAGAGCTTCTCGGGGGGGACCGTCTCCGTGATTTGCAGGAGTGAGCAGTCCCGACAGAGGACGAGATCGAGGGGGAAGGTCTCTTCCGGCTTGGCGAGGTCCTCGCTGGCGACGAGCGCGTTGGCGAGGGGGGTGGAGCCGAGCGAGAGAATTTCCTCGGTGCGGACGCTGCCGCAGGCGCGGCAGGGGAAGGCGGGAGCGCTCACGAGGACCTCTTGCTGGATTCGAGATGCTGTTTGTACCAAGTCGCCGTGCGGGCGAGCCCCTCTTCCAGGGTGAAGAGCGGCTTCCAGTTGAAGGCTTTCCGGGCTTTTTCCGCGGAAAGGTACTGGTGGCGGATTTCGTTGGAGGCTTCGTTGCGGACGTCCGGGTCGATGTCGCGCCCAAGCGCCTGGCCGATCTTCTTCACAAGGCTGAGGACGTCGACCTGGATCTCGTTAGAGAAGTTGTAGGCCTCACCGCGAAGTTCCGGGTTCTTTGCCAGTTCTTCCGCGAGCAGCGTGTATGCGTAAGCGCCATCTTCCACATAGAAGTAGTCGCGGATAAACGTCCCATCCGAGCGAATCACCGGGCGCTCGCCGTTGAGAACGCTCCGGATCGTCCCTGGGACGATCCGGTTCCAGTTCAGGTCGCCGCCGCCGTAGAAGTTCCCGCAGCGGGTCGTTACGACGGGAAGTCCGAAGCTTTTCGCGTAGCTACGCGTGAGCAAGTCTGAACAGCTCTTCGACACGTCGTAGGGGTTGATGCCGTCGAGGGGGGTCGATTCGTCGTAGGGGAGCGTGTCGCAATCGCCGTAAGCCTTGTCGCTTGAGGCGACAACAATCTGTTTGACCTTCGGACTACGACGGCAAGCTTCGAGGACCGACCACGTCCCCTGAATGTTGGTTTCGAAGGTCGAAATCGGATTGCGATTCGCGATCCCGACGATCGTCTGCGCAGCGAGGTGAACGACGGTGTCGATTTCGTACTCGCCGAGGACCCGCTCCATGAGCGCCTGATCGCGAATGTCGCCACGGACGATGCGCACCTTTCCAGCGAGCTTGGCGCTTCCGTCGGTCGTCGTTCCGGCCAGCAATTCACTGGCGGGGACCCAGTCGCGGACGAGGCAGACGACGTCAGCGCCGAGGTCGACGAGGCGGCGGACGAGCCAGCTTCCGACGAGGCCGGTCCCTCCGGTGACGAAGGTCGGGCGGTAGGTCCAGAAGGGGGAGGCGGTCACGGAAGCTCCGGGGAAAGGGCTGAGGGCGCGCGCGGAAGAGCCGCGCGAAAGGCTGCGATCCATACCTGTGCAGCGCCCTCTGTTGCAAAGGGCAAGTGCGCCATTCGCGGGCCCCGTTCAACGGGGGCTTGCGTTATTTCGATGGATGCCTAATTAGACATCCATCGAATGACACCGCCCCACGAAACCCAGTCCGATCTCTTCCGCGCGCTGGGGGACCCGACCCGCCGCGGCATCCTGCGCCTGCTCCGCAAAGGCTCCCTCGGCGCCGGCGAGATCGCCGAGCACTTCGCCATCAGCAAAGCGACGCTCTCCCACCACTTCCGCACCCTCGAAGAGGCGGGTCTCGTCCGCTCGGAGCGGCGCGGAACGCGTGTCGTCTACACCCTTCAAACCAACCTCCTCGAAGAGCTCGCCAGCGAAATTCTCGACCTCGCGAGCACGCGTCGCGCGGACCCGGCGACGGAAGCGGCCGGAGAACTGCCGTCCGCAGACCGGCGCCCCAAGCGTCCTACGTAAAGGAATTTTCAATGCTTACGATCCCGTCCTCCCCGGCGCCGTCCCCTGCCCGGTTTGCACCGCTCCTCCTCCCGGCGATGCTTGGTGCAGCAATGGTTGCACTCTACCGCTATTTGCCCGGCGAACTGGAGACCCACTTCGCCCTCGACGGAACGCCCAACGGCACGATGTCGCGGGCCGCCTTCTGCGTCTCTGGCGTTGCGCTCACGACGGTGCTCACCGCCCTCGGAATCGCGCGATCGCCAGAGAATTCGCAGGCGGTTGCGAACGAGCGCGCGCGTGAAGGAGGCAAACCGGTCGCCACCGCGCTTCATGGCAGCGCCCTCTTCGTCGTTGCGATCTACGGAGGCCTGGCCGCGCGCGCCATGGGCCTCCTCGGCGGCGGCGCAAAGGGGCTCGCGCCGCTGGCCCTCCTCCTCGCGATCTTTCTGTTCGCGCTCGGGCTCCTCCTCCCGAAGGTCCCGAGGAATCGCTTCGTCGGCATTCGCACATCGGCGACGCTTGCCGACCCCGAACTCTGGGCGCGTGTCCACCGACGTGCAGGGCATCTCTACGTACTCACGGGACTTTTCGGAGTTTTCAGCGCCTTTCTCGCCCCGAGCCTGGCGCTGCCACTGGTGGGCGGCGCCGTCCTCGTGGCGAGCGTCGTTGCGTTGTTGCTCGGGCTTCGCGGCTAGAAGCCGGTAAGAGGCGTGGGGCGATGGATCACGACGCCCTCCTTGCCGAATACGACCGGGTCGTGCCTGCTCTTCACGAGCAGGCGCGGGCCCTTTGTGAGCGCCTTTCGAGCTGGCTCCCAAAGGGGCCAGATTCCCCGATCAAAGTCCATTCGGTCACGTTTCGGGTCAAGTCCCGGGAGAGCCTCGCGCGGAAGCTCGCGCGCCCGGACCGCACCTATCGTGCGCTTTGGGACGTCACCGACCTCGTCGGCCTTCGGGTCATCACCTACTTCGAAGATGGGATTGATCGCGTAGGATCTCTGATTGAAGAGCGGCTCCCCGTCGACTTTGTCAATTCGGTCGATAAACGAGCCGCCTCGGCCGACGATCGCTTCGGCTACCGGTCGCTCCACTATGTCTGCCGGCTCGCTCTCGCGGCCCGCGCTTCAGAGCTTGCGTGCACTCCACACCTATCTCGCTGCGAGATCCAGGTGCGCACGATGCTCGAGCACGCCTGGGCCGAGATCGAGCACGACCTCGGCTACAAAACCGCCGCTGCGGTGCCGACCGTCGTGCGCCGCCGCTTTCAGCGCCTCGCCGGTCTGCTTGAGCTCGCCGACCAGGAATTCGTCGCGATTCGTCGCGAACTCGAGAGCTACGCCGCCCAGCTGCCGGCCCGTCTCGCGAGCGACGACGCGCTCCCGCTGGATCGGCTCACCCTCGACTCGCTCCTCGCCTGTGAAGAGGCGCGCGCCCTCGACCGCGCCCTTGCCGATCTCCTTGGAAAGCCCTGCGGCGACACGCCGTTCTTCCCGGAATACTTGCTAAAAATGCTTCATGCGTCGGGGATCTCCACCGTCGCCGATGCCCGCCTCGGCCTGCGGCGCTACCGGGAGGAGATCCTCGCGATGGTCGAGCCCTACTTCACCTTCGCGACCGCCGAGTGGTCCCTCTCGCCGGAGCGGATGACGAAGGTGATGGCCGGCTACTCGCTGTTTTTCCTCGCGCACGTCGCCGTGTTGGAGGCAGAAAACCTCGGTATCAATAAGGTCGAACGGCTGGCGCGCCTCTATCGCGAGCTCGATTATCCCGACGACGAACGGGCCGCCCAGCGGGTCGCTTCCGAGCTCGTTGAAGCGTTTCGCGAGGTCCTCTAGGTCATGTTGCAAAATACACCAAACCTCGCCCCTGCCCTGCTCGAAGGGGTGCGTCTGCTTTCCCTCGATGCGGGAAATGTCCTTATTTTTCTGGATCATGCGCGTCTATCGGCCCTCGTCGAAGCGGCCGGCTACCGGGCGCCGGCGCGCATGTTGGTGCGAACGGAAGGGCAGGCGAAGCGGCTCGCGGCGAACGGCGATCTTCATCGATTCCCCTTCGCGGCGGAGAACGAACCGGGGGCCGACGGGTGGGGGGCGATGGTCGGCACGACGCTCCTCTGTTGCGGCGTCCCCCGCGACGCGATCTCCGGCCTGCTCGATCGTCTCTGGAGCGAGCACGTCGCCCACAATCTCTGGTGCGCGGTCCCGGAAGGATTGCCGGAAGCGCTACGCGACCTTCGGCAAAATACATCGATTAAGATCTGTGTATCTTCCAACTCGGAAGGAATGCTGGAACCCTTCCTGAATAGTGTCGGTTATGGCGACTGCTTCGACTTCGTCCTCGACTCCGGGCTCGAAGGGGTTGCGAAGCCAGATCCAGTATTTTTCCAACGCGCCCTCGTACGGGCCGAGGTCCGTGCCGACGAAGCCCTTCATCTCGGGGATATGATCTCTACCGATATTGTAGGCGGGCGAGCGGCTGGGTTTCGGGTCGCACTCATTGATCCTTTCAGCCACTGGGAAGGTCAATATGCAGACGTCCCCCGGGCGGCGAGCGCGCGGGCGGTGGCCGAGGCACTTTTCGCGGCGGCGATGCGGTGAGAGCGAAATCGCTGGAGGTCGCCCTCGTCGTCGCCGTTGTTGACTGCGTGCATCTTGCATGGAGATACCTGGCGCTGCACGGGGCGCCGGCTCCGTGGGTTGTTGCGCACACCGGCCTCTGTTCGTGGACGGCTCACATCGACTGCGACCAGGTGCTGGTGACGCCGGAAGCGCGCGCCTTCTTTGTGCCGAATGCCACCCTCGGCCTCGGTTTTTTCCTCGGTGCCGCCCACCGGTGGTTCATCGGTCTCCGGCGTTACCCGGAACATCGCCTGCATCTTGCACGTACCCTCGCCGTCTGGCTGGGGGTCGCAAGCCTCTTCACGGTCCGCTTCTGGCTGCTCCTTGTGAGGCTCCCCGCCCTCTGCCCGTTCTGTCCGTGGAATCACGTATTTACCTACGTAGCCTTCCTCGGTGCCCTCGCCGCCTACCGGGACGCGCGCCGTGCAGCGCCATCGGTGGCGTCCTCGTGGAAGGTGCTCCTCCCCCACGTCGCGCGATCCATCGCGCCGCTGATCGTGGTGAACGGGATTTGGGGGCTTCTCGTCGCATTGGGGATCGTCGATCCCGGCCCAACAATTGTGCGCTTTTTCAATTGAAGCTCGAACAATAAGATTTGTTTTTTTGCGCACGACTTCCTCGGTCGACGCGGTGGAGGCGAGCAATGCTCGACAGCGCCGGCGCCCCCCCCGTACCTTGCCAGCCATGAACGTTTCGCTCCGCGCGTGGCTCGCACCGATCACGATTCTCGCCGGCGTCGTCGCCTGTTCTTCCTACAGCGCCGATCGCCCCGCAGAAGTCCCCACCGACGCCGGAACTGGGGGCGACAGTTCGACGGTCGATGCCGGAACGCCGCTCCCGAGCGGTGATGGCGGCGCCGACGCTGCGTCACAAGGCGACAGCGGCACCGACGGCGGGACGAACAGCGATGGGGGCACCGTCCCGGCCGGTTGCAGCTTTGATACGCGTGTCATCGTCCCTTTCAATGGAAAGAACTACGAGTCTCTTACGGCCAAAGGCAAATATTGGATCTTCGACGG
>JAAFHJ010000089.1 GCA_013298325.1 Myxococcales bacterium
CGGGCGTCTTGGAGGGCGTCCAGCGGCGATCTCCCTTCCGCCAGCGCGCGGCCAAACCGGATCTCTGGGCGTTCCGCTTGGGATGCTGAAGCGAGAAGGTCCCCATAGCCGGAAAGCCCGAGAAGCGTTGCCGCGTCACCGCCGGCCGCGGCCGCAATGCGCGAAGCTTCGTGCATCGACCGGCAGACGATCGCGGCGACCAGGCCGGCCCCGAGACCGAGCCCCTCCGCGAACCCGACCGCGATCGCGTAGCAGCCGACGAGGGCGCTCGCCCATTCAAGGCCGCGCAAATCCTTTGTAGGATACACGCGAAGTGCTGCGCTTGCGAAGGTCTCGCGGAGGGCGTCGGTGACCTCGCGAAAAGGGGAGCCGCCGACGAGAACCGTCGGTTTTTCTTGGAGAAGGTCTTGGGCGAGCACCGGCCCACCAAGGGCCCCCATCCGCCGCACCGGAGTCTCCCGTGCGACGATTTCGGAGACGGTCGCGAGCGCGTCTGTTCCGGGGGTCGCCACGAGACCGCGGATTCCGTGCACGACGTAGTGGCGGCTCGAAAGGTGGTCTCCGAGCGTACGAGCGACCTCTTCCACCACCGCGGAAGGGGTTGCCAGGAGCACCAGGCGGGTGTCCCGAACGGAATCAAAATCGCGCAGATGGCGGACCCCCTTCGGGAGCTCGCGGTCGAAATCGCGCCGGGAAACGATGCGTGTATCCGATCCCGAGCGCGCCGCCGCTGCCGCAAGGGCGAGGCCCCAAACGCCGCCGCCAATGACCGATACCGCTTCGCTGTTTGCCATAGGGCCGCGGAGAATACGGGGCGCTGCCTCGAGCCACAAGGACGTCACCCATTGTCGTCGGATTCGGTCACGCGGATCGGCACGGCACAGGCCGGCACACGGCACGCGGCCGTCTGCGACGTGGGAGGCGCCCCAAACGCTTCGCTTCGCTGCGGGCCGGAATCGTGCGAACGTCACTCGCCTATGTCGCTAGCCCCCTGCTCGCGTTGCCGGCGCCACGTACGCGCCGGCCAAATTTGCCCGTTTTGCCGCTCATCTCACGTTCTCGCCGTTGGCCTTGCTGCGCTCGCGCTCACGGCCTGCGGCGCCACCGCCGCGATGTATGGCGGGCCGCCCCCCGAGTACGAGTCGCCCCGCGACCCGGCACCAGTTGTGCAGCCTTCGGCGAGCGCCAGCTCTAGCGCCGTACCGACGCCCCCAGAGCCGGTCGCACCGGTCACGATGTACGGTGCGCCGCCGAGTATGCGCAGGTAGCTCCATTTCAAAGCATCTTTCGTGTTCATTCAAACCTAGGAGTTTTCATGCTCTCACTCTGTACTTCCTGCCACAGACACGTGCGCGTTTCCGGCGACGGCGCCGCCTGCCCCTTCTGTGGCACCGCGGTAACCCACGCCCCGGTCGGACGTGCCCTCGGCGGCGCGATTACGCGCGCAGCCATCGTGGTTGCGGCCGCCGCGGCGCTCACCACCGCCGCCTGCTCCGATGACTCGAGCCCGTCGCCGACGCCGACCGCCGCTGCGGGCGCCGACGCCGCAAACGATGGTGGGCCGATCGCGATGTACGGGGGCCCGCCGGTCCTCGATGCGTCGACGGATGACGGCGGACCGATTGCCGCCTACGGGGGCCCGCCGGTCCTCGACGCCGGCACCGATTCCGGCGCAGCTGCCCCCGCCTACGGCGCGCCGAGTCCCTGATTTCGGAACTGAAACGCGGAGCCCTTTTTCGGGGTTCCGCGTTTGTTTCGTAGCGCTGTTTCGTTGCAAAGACGAGGAGATGCCATGCGTCTGGAAGCTTGTGTGCGGTGCCGGCGTCACGTCCATCCTGACGCGAATTGTCCGTTCTGCGGAGCATCTTCCGCGGGGAGCCCTCCACGCAAGCCGCTCTTGGGAGCAATTACGCGGGCGGCGATCGTAGGCGCTGGTCTTCTAACCGCCTGCGAAGGGACCGCCGTGCCTTCGTATGGTGCAGCCATCTTCGACGCCGGGAGCGACTCGGGCGATGCCGAGCCCGATGCTGGCGAACCGGAGACCGGGGCGATTCCGCCGTATGGCGTACCTCCTCGACCCGACGGCGGATGAACGACCGACGAATGCAACAATAATGCGGGAGAATTCGCTATGAGTCTCGGAATATGTCTCGATTGTCGTCGCCATGCTCGTGCGTCTGAAGCGGCGTGCCCGTTTTGTGGTGGCACCGTCCAGCCGCCCGTTGTTCGTCGGGTAGCCGCTGGGACCGCCCTCACGCGTGCGGTCCTTCTCGGCGCGACGCTTTCGGCCGCCGGTTGCGACTTCACCTCTGCGCAGCCCGTCTACGGAGCGCCGATCCCTGCAGATAGCGGGGCGTCCGATAGCGGTGCCGACGGCGACGTCAGCGCACAGCCTCTCTACGGTGCCCCTGTGCTGGATGCCGGGGCCGACGCGGCAATGATGGAAGAGACCGGACCGATGGCCGACTACGGTGCACCGCCCCCTCCGCCGGATGCCGGCAGCGATGCTCGCTAGACGTTTGCCCGCTTTTTCAATTCCCTTTTCTCGAGTTTTCTTATGACGAATCCGCTCGGTCCTCGCCCGAAGTCTCTCCCGATCGCGCCAAAGGCAGCCCCTGCCAAGCGCTCGCTTCCGCTTGCTGATGAGGTCCGTGACGTTGACCGCCAGTGGAGGCCCATCTACGCGGTGTGGGAAATTACGCTCGCCTGCGATCTTGCGTGTCGCCATTGCGGCTCGCGGGCGGGGAAGGCCCGGCCCGACGAGCTTACGACCGAGCAGTGCTTTGACCTCGTCGATCAGATGAAGGACCTCGGCGTGAAGGAGATCACCCTCATCGGTGGGGAGGCCTACCTTCGCGACGACTGGACCGATATTGTAAGGCGAATTCGAAGCCTTGGGATGATTTGCACGATGACGAGCGGGGGGCGCGGCCTCGACCTCGAGCGCTGCAAGGCGGCGAAAGAGGCGGGGCTCCAGAGCGTGAGCATCTCCATCGACGGCCTCGAAGCGAACCACGACGCCCAGCGCGGCGTCGACGGAAGCTTCCGCGCGGCCCTTCAAGCGATGGATCATCTGCGGGCGGTAGGGATTCCCTTCTCCGCAAATACCCAGGTCAACAAGATCAACATGCATGAGATCCCGGCGACGTTTGATCTCCTCTGCGAAAAGGGGATTCACGCGTGGCAGGTGCAGCTCACGACCGCTATGGGGCGCGCCGGCGACGAGACCGGACTTCTTCTGGAACCCTACCAGGTTCTCGACGCAATTCCGATGATTGCGGCATTGAAAGAGGTCGGTGACGCACGAAAGGTTCGTTTGTGGCCGGGCAATAATGTCGGTTACTTTGGTCCCTACGAGCATACCCTTCGTGGCGGGTGGGCGGGCGGCCACCGCGGCTCATGCAGCGCCGGACGGCGTACACTCGGGATCGAAGCGGATGGAAGTATCAAGGGTTGCCCATCGTTGCCGACGAAGGACTACGTCGGCGGGAATATCCGAGACAACTCCCTCAAGGATATTTGGGAGCGTTCCGCTCCGCTGCGCTTTACGCGAAATCAATCGCTCGACACACTCCACGGCTTTTGCCGTACTTGCTACTACGCAGAAGAGTGCAAGGCGGGATGCAATTGGACGAGTCACGTCCTTCTTGGCAAGGCGGGCGACCAACCCTACTGCCACCATCGCGCAAGCGAGCTCCTCCGTGAGGGCGTGCGCGAACGAATTCAGAAGAAGACCCCGGCCCCCGGCGAGCCCTTCGACTACGCCATTTTTGAGGTAATTCGGGAGCCTTGGCCCGAGGGGGAGATCGCCGCCGCCCGGGCGAAAGCGATGCTGGACCCGTTGCCGTGAGGGCCAAGAACTGGTTCTTTCAGGGCATGCCCCGCCGTTTGTTCCTGATCGTCTCCGCTGCATTCCCTTTCGTGGGCCTCGTCGGCGCCTGTGCGAGCGACCGCACTGTCGTCTCCGGCGACGAGATCGCGGCGACCAGCCCGGGGACCGCGACGGGGGCCGCTGGCGGCTCAAGCAACCCGAACGGTCGCCCCAGCGGCGCCGTCGACGGGTATCGCGACGGGACGGTGCCCGCCGGTGACGGCGAAGCGGCCGACGACGCGATTTTGTATGGAACTGCGGTCGGAAGCGGCGTTTCGGTCGCCACCGGGGCCGATGGCGGCCTCCGCGAGGCTGGGGTCTCCGACGGCGGCCTCCGGGAGGCAGGAGTGGTCGCCGACGGCGGCCGTGATGCCAGTGGGAGCGCCCGTGACGGTGGGGATCGGGCCACCGATGCCGCCCTCGTCGATGCCGCTGTCCCCTTCGACGCGGGGGCCGGAAACGCAACAAATAGCGGTCTCCCGCCGTGCGCGATCATCGCGGCTCACGAACAGGTCTGTGCCGGTGCCACTGGCTGCGCAAATGCGGCCTACCGCCAATGTCGCCGTGCCGAGGTTCGAGGTGCCCTCGACGCGAACTTCGTGCTCGCCCTTCAGACGTGTGTGCAGAATACATGCTCAGATTTTGACACATGCTTCGCCCAAGCAATGCGAACGGCGCCGCGCACGCCGACCTACGGCCGCATGCTCACCGGGTACTGCAACACGTGCTTTGCGAAGAACGCGTTCTGCGGCATTGACCCTGACCGGGCGCTCCCGGGCCTCCAGCAGTACGCCGACCGAACGCTCGTCCGTGCGGAGTCGTGCGTCGGTTTCTGCGGCGATGACGCCCGCTTTGGCGACTGCCTGGCGCTCAATCTCGCGCCCCGAATCCCGCTGCCGGGCGTCTGCGCGAACAGCTACTGACCTAGCCCTCGCGGACGATCCGAGCTATCGCGGGCGCCATGTCGCTCGTCCCCCTTGGAAAACGCCCCTCCTCGAGCGCGAAGTCTCGGAACGCCGCCTTCTTGCCGACGACGCGTGCCGACATGGAAGCCCGCGGCTGGGACCAGCTCGATATTCTCATCGTCACCGGGGACGCCTACGTCGACCATCCGGCGTTTGGGCCCGTATTGATTGCGCGTTTCCTCGAAGGTCGTGGCTTCAAAGTCGGAATTATCGCCCAGCCGAAGTGGGACTCGCCGGCCGACCTCTGCCGCATGGGCGCCCCGCGGCTCTACGTAGGCATCGCCGCGGGGAACCTCGACAGCATGCTCAACAAGCTCACGGCGCAGAAGAAGACGCGCGGTGAAGATCAGTACTCGCCGGGTGGCGATACCGGGCATCGACCGAATCGAGCCTCGATTGTTTACTCGAACTTGGTTCGCCAGGGCATGCCAGGAACTCCTATTGTTCTTGGCGGCATCGAGGCCTCCCTCCGCCGCATCGCCCACTACGATTACTGGGAAGACAAAGTTCGCCGTTCGATTCTGCTCGACGCGAAAGCCGACCTCCTCGTTTTCGGCATGGGGGAGCGCCCCGCGTGGGAAATTGCTCGTCGAATGGACGCGGGCGAATCGATCGACGCCCTCGTCGACGTCCGCGGGACCGCCCATGTGAAGCAGAATCGTCGGAGTTGGGAGCCGCTCCTCGCCGAGAAGAGCCGGTTCACGACGGACGGCAAGCTTCTCGTGCTTCCTTCTTACGAAGATGTGCTCAAGAGCAAAGAAGCTTTCGCGAAAATGTCGCGCTTGTTTCAGTACGAAACAAATCCCCATAATGGCCGCCCGCTCTTGCAGCCCCATGGGGACCAGGCGGTCTATTTCAATCCGCCTGCGCTGCCGCTCTCCGAAGGCGAAATGGATGGTCTCTACGACCTCCCGTTCACGCGCCTCCCGCACCCAAGCTACACCGACGTCATCCCCGCTTTTGAGACGGTGAAGCACTCGATCGTGACGATGCGCGGCTGCTTCGGCGGCTGCACCTTCTGCAGCATTACCGAGCATGAAGGGCGTGTGATTCAGAGTCGAAGCGAGGATAGTATCCTGCGCGAAATTCGACAGCTTCGCCGTATGGATGGCTTCAAGGGGGTCCTCTCAGACCTCGGCGGCCCGACGGCGAACATGTACAAAATGACCTGCAAAGACGAGAAGACGGAGAGCGCCTGCCGGAAGCTCTCCTGCGTCCACCCGGGCATTTGTGAGAACTTGGTGACCGACCACGCGCCGCTCGTTCAATTGATGAAGAAGGTCCGTGAGGCCGACGGCATCAAGAAGGTGTATATTGCAAGCGGCGTCCGCTACGACCTCGCCGAGCGGAGTCCTGAATTCATCCGCGAGCTCGCGAAGCACCACACCGGCGGGCAGCTCTCCGTCGCGCCTGAGCACTCGAACAACAACGTGCTCGAGAAGATGAAGAAGCCGCCGATCGCGAGCTACGAGCGCTTCGCGCAGGCGTTCTGCAAGGCGAGCGAAGAGGCCGGGAAGGACCAATACCTCGTCCCCTATTTCATCACGGGGCACCCGGGATCGACGCTCACCGATACCATTGAACTCGCCCTCTACCTGAAGCGCCAGAACCTGCGACCGCGGCAAATTCAGGACTTTATCCCGACGCCGATGAGCATGGCTGCGACCATGTATTATACCGGTATCGATCCGCTGACGATGACTCCTGTGTATACTGCACGTGATCTTCGGGAAAAGCGGATGATGAAGGCGCTCCTTTTCTGGTGGGACCCGCAGCACTGGCCGCTCGCCCGCGACGCGCTCTCGAAGGCGGGTCGGCGCGACTTGATCGGCCGCGCCCCCCACTGCCTCGTCCCCCCGGAATACGGCGTTCAGCACGGCTTCGGGATGGCACGGCCGGCCGGCGCAAGCCCGCGCGCAGGCATGCCTCAGGCGGGCGGCAACCGCTGGGGAGCGGCGCGCCCATCGAAGGGGCGTGGGAAGTAGCGTTGCCCCTTCGGCGACGACCGCGTAAACGGCGAGCCGATGTCTCCCCCCACCGGTTCTACGGGAACTCCGACTCCCGCCCTCGGCCCCGACGGTCGCCTCCAGGCGTATCGCATTCGACTGGTGTCGATTCGCTTCCGGGGGAAGCACGGCGTCTCGGCGTCAGAGCGTGAATTGTTTCAGGATTTTGTCGCAGACGTCGACGTCGACTTGCCGATCTCCCTTCTCGCGAAGGAAGACCGGTACGCGGAGGTCTTCGACTACGACCGCGTCGCGACGCTCGTCGTCGAGGAGGGGACGACGACCTCCTGCCAGCTCCTCGAGATTCTCGCCCAGCGGATGATCGCCAAGATTTTCGCCGAGACGCCAGCGCTCGCCGCCAAGGTATGCGTGCAGAAGAACCGCCCGCCGACGACCCCGAGCGTCGAGGCGGTTTCCGTCACCGTGGAAGCGATCCGCGATCCGCTCGCGGGATCGCGCCCCAAGGGGCCCTGAAGGTGGCAAAGAAGCTATCGAAAGCCGATTTGATCGCTGCCCTGAAACTTCGATTGGAGGAGGAGCTCGCGACGGCGACGCTTGCCCACAAGACGACGAAGGACGCCGCGACGCACGAAGAGGCAAAGCCGGAAAACGACAAGGACACCCGCGCCCTCGAGCAGAGCTACCTCGCGCGTGGCCAGGCCCAGCGCGTCCTCGATCTTCAGGCGGCTGTCCATGACGTCGCCGCCCTCGGACTCCGTATTTTTGGCGAGGAGACCCCGATCGCGTTAACCGCCCTCGTCGGCGTCGAGGATGAAGACGGCGCCGAAGCGAGCTATTTCGTCGCCCCTGCAGGCGGCGGGACGAAGCTCATGGTCGGAAAAAAGGGGGTCACCGTCGTTACGCCGAAGGCGCCCCTCGGAGCGGCACTCCTCGGGAAGCGCGTAGGGGATGAGGTGACTGTGGTGCTTGCTGGGCGGGCGCGCACTGTAACGATTGTTTCCGTTGATTGATTCGAGTTTTTCCCATTTTTCAATGGTGAAAGGCGAGGCAGGCCTTCAGTCCGATCAGCAGCACGACGCCACCGATGCGGAGCGCAATTTTGAGGGACCGGTTGTTGTCTTGGGTCGGCCTCCCCTCGTCGTCGACGGGGGAGGTGAGTCCCGTCTGCATCGCGATCCCGGCGACGTGAGAGCGCATCCGGGCGTCGCAACCGCGGCAGGCCCAGGTACCGGTCGGTGTGAGGAGCGTGTCGGCGACGAGGAATTCGCCGTGGCACGTGTTGCATACGTTCATCTTCGGACGGGGCGCCGGTTCCCGATACATCGCTGCAGCCTATCCAACCAAAGCGTCCGTCCGCAACGCGGGAGACGGCGCGGAGTTCTCCACCGACGCCTACGTGTTCGCCGAATTTGCGTGCTGCGCGGATGCTTGAACGCGAAAGCGCACGATTGACGCCCCCCCACGGTCGACGGACGCTCCTCACCATGCGCCAACGAAGCCTTGTCCTCGCCGCCGTTGTTTCGTTGCTCGCAGGCTGCGACGACGGCACAGGCGGAAGTGTGCAATATACACCCGATGCATCGCCACCCGGCGACGCAACTCCTCCGAGTGCCGACGGCAGCGTCCCCGTCCCCAGCGATCCGAGCGGTCCACCTCCGCCGCTCAAGCCCCGGTTGCTCCTCGCGACCTACGTCGGTGGTGCTGGGAACCAATACCTGCGTAGTGCACGTATCGACCCTGATGGCGCTGTTTTCGCTGCTGGCGACGGCTTCTCCGTCCGCTACGATGCCGCCCTCACTTCCGGGACCATCCAGGGCGATGCGACGCGCGACGACGGCGCCCCCTTCACCGACCAGCCACCGCTCCGCAAGCAGCCGAACACCTCGTGGACCGTCGAGAACGGAGCCGTCCGCGTCGACGACCCCCGCGCCGGCCTCAGCTACTTTTGGGGGACCCAGCAGGTCTCCAACACCCTCCAGCAACCGATCTTTCTCGCGTGCCCGATCGGCGCGCCGTGCGCGAAGGACTCCTTCGATTTTCGCCTGTGGGGCTGGTGGGCGAGTCTCGCAAACGACCTGAAACTTACTGCAGATTCAAGGGCCTACGAGCTGTGGCTCCTTCCGAGCGGGCGCTTTGGACTCCAGGGTTGGACCGATGGCGGGAACAGCCTCTTCGCGAGGGATCCGCGCCGCACGCAGACGTGTACAGATGCTGCATCCTGCACCGATGTGAAGGCGACCGTCGCCGAACTCGGATGGAGCAAGGGGACCTGGCAGGAGCTGCCCGATGGCGTCGCCACTGTCATCGCGACCGTCGATCCGCGCACGAAGGGGCCGACGCGAATGACCTTTTTCGCGTCGCCCGCGACCCGCAGCGTACGTGACGCGTGGGGGCGTACCTACTTCCCGCGGGCCGTCGCGCGGCGGACGCCCAAAGCCGATCCCGAGAACCCGTTTGGGCAAGCGCCGACCGCGAGCAGCGGGCTCTTCGTCCTCGACGAGACGCTCCAGGGGGTCTTCAACGCGCGGCTCGGAGGGGCATGCGCGGCACCGGGGCAGCAATCGCTCGGGACGATGGCGCTCGTTGGGAACCGCCTCGTCCTCGCCGGAACGACCTGCGCCACCGACCTCCCCGTGACCGCGAACGCGGTTTCGAAGAGGAGCGGTGGCGCGCAGGACGGTTATCTTGTCGTCCTCGATCTCTGGTGAAATCGAGCGGTTGGCGGTCTCGGGCTCAGTCGGCGTCGCGACCCATCGCGTGGTCGAGGCGCACCTTGGCGATCCGCGCGTCGACCTGCGCATTGAGCGCGTCGAGGCGCGCCTTCGTGAGCTCGGTCTCGGCGTCGGTCAGGAGCGTCGGCGTCGCGCGGCCGGCGTTGAAGAGTTCGCGGGCAACCCGGTAGGCCTCTTCGGCGGTGGTCAGCTGGCGCTTCGTGGCGTCGAGGGCGACCGCCGATTCACGGACGCCCTGGTGGGCCTGCGTGACCTCGAGATCAATGCCCTCTTTCGCCTGCTGCATTTGCGCTTCAATGGCAGCAATCTTGCCATCGACGTCGGCGGCATTGCCCTTGGTGGCGACGAGGTCGTTCGGGCTCCAGGTCGCTTGAACGCCGGCGGCCCAGGTCGGGAACCACTCGTTGGCCGAGGGGACGCGGCGCTGGTTCGGGTTGGCGTAGGTCGCCGTTCCGAAGGCGGCAACTTGAGGATAATTGCTGGCGCGGATGACGTTCGACTGCTTGCGGAGCGCGGCGACGTTGGCGCTCAGGCTCTTCAGCTCCGGGCGCTTCGACCACGCCTCCTCCCGCGATGTCGTCAGCGTTCCCGGGATGTAGGCGGTCGTCCCTTCAAGGGCTTCGCCGGGGGAAAGGGGCTTTGAGTCGCTGCCATCGCCGTCATGAAGGGCGATTCGTACCTGCCTCTCCAAGAGCTCGGCGAGGTTCTTCGTTCGCTCCACTTGGACGTCGGAGGCGGCGACGGAACTCTCCACGCGGAGGACGTCGGCCTTCGAGACATTTCCGGCGTCGAACTGGTGCTTCACATCGACGAGGTGGGTCTTCACATCCTCGCGGGCCTGCTCGGCGACAACGACGGCACCGCGGGCGCGGAGCCAGTTGTAGAATGCACTCTTCCCCTCGGTCAGCGCCTTCGCCCGCGCGGTCGCGACGTCTTGGCGGGCCGCCTCTTGGGCCTGCGTCGATGCCGTGTATCCTTCGTTGATCCTTAAGAAATAGTCGGAGATCGGAACAACGATCTGCGCCTCAAGCAGGTAGTTGTTGAGGATGATCGGGAAGGAGAAATTCGCGGCGACCAGCACCGGCGGATTCACCGTCCCCGCCGGCGACGGCGTGGCGACGAGGGAGCCGCCCGAGCCGAGCGATGGCGGGGTGAAGCTCGAGAGGCGCGTGTAGCTCGCCTTCGCCGTGAGCTTCGGAAGGAAGTTCGCCCAGGCGGCGTCGACGCGCCCCGCAGCCGCACGCAGCGATTCTTCCGAGGCCTTCACGCCGTAGCTCGTTTCTGCCGCCCGCTTGCCGACCTGCTCGGCGGTGAGCCCGCCCGGCGTCGCGCGGAGGAGATCCTTTTCGACGAGCGGCGGCGCCACTTCCGGCGGACCGCCGTAGGCGATGCTCGGGACGAAGAGGGCGGCGACGGCGAGGGCCTGCGCGGCGAAGAGCGGCGTTCCTACCGCTTGTCGTGCCGTGGCGCTCGGTAGTCTCGGATGGGTCTGCTTCGCAGACCGTGAACTGGCCAAATTTCGTTTTTGATTCATACGATTGCCTCCGCACCTGCGAATGGGGTCTCCGAGGGGGCTGCTGCATTTGCGCCGGAGAGGGGGGAATCAACCTGCATTTCTACCGCCGGGGGCAGCAGCAGGTAGACGATCGGCGTGACGATGCGCGCCAGGAGTGTGGAGGCGATAAGGCCGCCGAGGAGGACGATGGCGAGCGGCGAGTAGAGGGCCGAGTGCTCGATGGCGAGCGGCAGGAGCCCGCCGATTGCGGTCGCCGTCGTGAGGAGGATCGGTAGGAAGCGCTGCTCACCGGCCTTCTCCACCGCCTCAACGAGCGGCATCCCTCCGCGCCGAAGTTCGTTCGTGAAGTCGACCAGGAGGATCGAGTTTTTCACTTCGATGCCGAGCAACGCAATGAAACCGATCGTCGCGGTAAACGAGAGTGTATTCCCGGTGAAAAACAGGCCGAGAAGGCCACCCACGACGCCAAGAGGAATGACGCTCGCGACAATGAGCGTCGCTCGAAAAGTCCCGAATTCAAGGACGAGGACCGCGAGAATTCCGAAGGCGGCGACGAGGATAGCGGCCCCCATTCCCCCAAAGGTCTCCTCAGAGTTCTCTCGTTCGCCGGCGATCACCGGGCGCACCGCTGCCGGCAATTTTGCTTCCTTGAGCGCGTTTTCGACGGCCCCAGTGACTCGCGCCGTGTTCGCCCCCGGCGCGACCTCCGCCGTTACCGATACACTGCGTACCTTGTTGGTATGAAAGATACTAACCGGCGAGCGCTCAAAGCTGGTGGTTGCAACTGCACCGAGCGGTACGGCAAGGCCACCTGCCGTCGGTACAAAGAGTCGATCGAGGACCGTCTGGGATGGTCGTTCCAGGAACGCAGGGCGCCCTTCCGCGTGGCCTCTTGCCCCCGCCAACGTAACGCGGAGCGTGCGCGTCTCTTCGTCGCCGGGGAGTCGGGCCGAGCCGACGTCGACGCCGGCGATCGCGAGACGGAGGAGCCGATCGACGTCAAAGGGGCGTACGCCGGCGAGGTCGGCTCGGGCGGAGTCAACGCGGACCCGTAGCGACGACGCCTCGCGCTTTGCCGGGTTTACGACGGAACGGGTGCCCGGAGTCGCTTCGAGCAGCGCCTCGACGGTCGCCGCCGCGCTGCGGAGTTCCTCTTCGGATCCCCCTTCAAGGCGGACGACGATCGGTGCCTCGAGCTGGGGGCCGTTCTCGAACTCCTTGACCGTGTAGGTTGCACCCGGTTGCCCGGCGCCCGTGGTCAGTTCCTGTCGGATCTCTTCGAGGTGTTTCGAAATTTCCTTCGGCTCTCGCGTGGGGAGTTCGGCAAAAATCTCCGCGGCGGAGGCCTGTTCGTTCTTCGGAGTGACGTTGTAATAGACGAGCGGT